>CAUTRX010000001.1:0-18366 GCA_963540775.1 uncultured Treponema sp.
GTTATCGATGAAGATGCCAAAGATGTAGGCAAAGAAATGCGCGGGTTTTTAACGGATATAAAGACTATGACGCGAAGTGTTCATAAAGAAACGCTTGAAAATTCGGCTTTAGGACGGCTGGGTAAAGCGATTGAACCGGTGAGCCGTTTTGCGGGGTTTGACTGGAAGATAAACATTGCAATATTGGGTGCGTTTGCGGCAAAAGAAGCGCTTGTATCAACACTCGGAACGATTTACAGTGTTGAAGCGGGCGGAAACGACGGTAGAGAATTGGAAGTGCGCATTAAAAAGAATGAAACCGATATGACAGCGCTTGACGGTTTGGTTATTATGATTTTGATTGCGCTTTTTCCGCCCTGTGTTGCAACAATGATGGCGATAAAAACCGAAACGCAAAGCTGGCTGTGGACGGCATTCAGCGTTTTGTATCCGGTGGCGCTCGGCGGCGTTCTTGCCGTATTGATATTTCAAATAGGCCGTTTGTTCGGTTTTTAAGTAATTACGGAATAATGTTTTGAAAAAACAGGAGATTGGTATGAAAAAGAGGTTGCTTGTACTTGCCGTAACGGGTTGTGTGTTTGTAAGCGGCATACTTTTTGCACATACGCCGCTTCTCACCGTTGAAGATAACGGCGACGGAACGATTTTTGTGCAGGGCGGTTTTTCAAACGGTTCAGGTGCCGGCGGCGTAAAGCTGTATTTAAAAGACGCGGCCAGCGGTGAAATTCTGTACGACGGCGTGTTCCCGGATATCGGAGAGCTTGATCTTGAGATACCTTCGGTGCCGTATACCGTTACCTTCGATGCAGGGCCCGGTCATATTGTTGTTAAAGACGGCCCGCCTCCTCCCGGCGGTTTCGGCGCGGCAAAGCAGGACTCATCCGCTGACAATGCGCCGTCTGCACCGAAAGATGAAAATAAAGCGTCCGCTCCCGCGATCGATTGGACTCCTGCCGATACGGCATCTGTTTTGCCGAATGCAGGTGTTTCATATGTTTCGCTTATTGCAATGATTATGAGTTGTATTAATACGGTGTTGTTGGTTTTTGTGCTGCGCAAACGGCGCTGAGCACTATATTCAATGCTGTTACGAATATTATGCGGCGGTTTCGCCGATTTTAGGAGGCATATATGAAGGTTGTAAAAAGAGTTTTATTCTTTTTATTATTGTTGGCGATTTCGACGGGAGGTGTTTTTGCCCATTTTCAAATGATTTACACCCCCGATTCCGTGATTGCCGAGGACGCGGTATCGGCTGATTTTAAATTGGTGTTTACGCACCCCTTTGAAGCCGGCCATACGATGGATATCGGCAAAGACGCAGGCGGAACCGTTAAAGGTCTAAAAGAATTCTTTGTTGTCCATAAACAGGCAAAAAAGGATTTGTCGGGCGATTTAAAAGAAATCGTTTTTGCGTCATTGGAAAATTCCGGCAAAGGCTTTGACTTTACTTTCGGGAAAGAGCAGGGGTTGCGCGGCGGCGGCGACTGGGTTTTTATCGCGGTTCCGCATCCCTACTATGAAGCGTCCGAAGACATTTACATTCAGCAAATTACAAAGTCTATGGTTAACAGAGGTGAATTATCCACCGACTGGCAAAACCGCGTTGCCGACGGTTATCCTGAAATTCTTCCGCTCGTAAAACCCTACGATGTATGGACGGGTGGTGTTTTTCGCGCCGTTGTCGTTGATGCAAAAGGCAATCCGGTTCCCGATGCCGAAATCGAATTTGAATACATAAATTATACAATCGATATGGCACAAAATAAATTTACTGGAAACCCCGTTTTGGAAAAAAGCGGCGCCGGTGTTATGCTTGCGGACAAGCAGGGGGTATTTGAATTTATTCCCCCCCGTTCCGGTTATTGGGGATTTGCGGCACTCGGTGCAGGCGGAGAGATGACGTATGACGGCAAAGAACTTTCACAGGATGCGGTATTGTGGATTGAAGCCAAAGGCGCTTCTTCGGCAGTATCATCTGCATCGATGATGAATGCTCCGGCTGCTCAAAAAGGACTTACGGTTCCGCTGATTATCGGAGCGGCGGTACTGTTTATAGTTCTTGTTATTGCCGCAGTTGTTTTAAAAAAGCAAAAAAAGGCTTAAAAAAGCGCTTCTGAAATTCCGTTTTTAGAAGTTTAGCATATTTTTATAGGAGTTTGTTATGAACAAGAAGATTCTGTTATGTGCCGCGGCTGTTTTTACCGCTTCGGTGCTTTTTGCGCACTTTCAAATGGTGTACACGCCGACATCGGTTATCGACGAAGAAGTCAAAAGCGTACCTTTTAAGCTGGTTTTTACCCACCCTTTTGAATCCGGCCATACGATGGATATCGGAAAAAATGAAAAGGGTGAAGTTAAAGGTATGAAAAATTTCTTTATCACCCATAAAGAAAAAACAATCGATGCGGTCGATCAGTTGAAAGAAATCAATTTCAGCACAAATGAAAATTCGGGCAAGGGATACGACTTTATGCTGGATAAAGACACTTCGTTCAGAGGCGGCGGCGACTGGGTACTCGTTGCGGTTCCGCATCCGTATTACGAAGGGTCCGAAGATATTTACATTCAGCAAATTACAAAAGTAATGGTCAATAAAGGCGATCTTGCTACCGATTGGCAAAACCGCGTTGCTGACGGTTATCCTGAAATCCTTCCGCTGGTAAAACCCTATGATGTATGGGTCGGTGGTATTTTCAGAGGAATTGTCGTAGACAAAAAAGGTAATCCCGTTCCGAATGCCGAAATTGAAGTTGAATACGTCAACTACGATTTTGACATGGGCGCGAATAAACTCGGCGGAAATCCCAAAACCGACCGTGGTGCTGCCGTTATTTTAGCTGACGACAACGGTGTTTTTTCTTTTGTGCCGACGGCGGAAGGATACTGGGGATTTGCCGCACTCGGAGCCGGCGGAGAACTTGAGCACGAGGGCAAAGAATTGTCTATGGATGCCGTTTTGTGGATAGAGGCCTCAGCCGTAAAGTAAGCGGAAAGATGTAATTGCCCGGTCAACATAACTTAATTGATAAGGTTTTACCGATCGGGCAAAACGCCCGGTCGGATTTTTGTATTAATGGTCATCTCGAAAAACCGACCTTGAACGACTTTTTCGAGATGCCGACGAGCTGTAACTCGCTGTGTTGTTGCGAGTTACAGCATCACATTTTTAAAGTTACCTCTAAAAACTGCAGTTTTTAGAGGTTCCCTAATGTAAAGTTTCGGAGCAAAATATGAAGCAAATGATTATTGCGGGGCTTATATTTGCCGGCGCTTTGTTTTTTTTAGTCAGGCGGTTTTATCGGATTCTTACTGGTAAGGGATCGGCATGCAGCTGCGGAACCCACAAATATACAATAAAAAATGGAAAGGTTATCGAACAGCAGGGCTGTGCATGTGGCTGCTGTAATTGCCGCGACGGAGCATGCGGCAATGAATCACATAATGTATAAGTGTTGTTGCATTCAATGCAGCCGAATATGCGTGTACTGACTTGTACCCATTTTTGCAAGCAAAACCAATATAATTTATAATCTTTTTTTTACAAGCGGATATGTGCTTGTAAGTTGCTCTGGCATATTGTTTGCTGTTTCTGTTTGAACGCTTACGACGGCAGCTGGAGGCGACTTCATAAAGTTTTAAAGTGCTTGTCCGTTTATTTTATTTGTGATATTATACCGTATATTTTTTGGAAAACGGGAGCGCAAAAGGCGCTTTTTTGTTTTTATGGAGTGGAGATGGAAAAATTCTTTAAAATGAAGGCACGGGGTACAAATATCCGCCGTGAAGTTGTAGCCGGAATAACAACCTTTTTGGCGATGGCATATATTTTGGCGGTTAATCCGTCAATATTGTCTGCGGCGGGTATGAACGCTCCCGCCGTGTTTACCGCAACCGCTTTGGCTGCCGCCGTTGCAACTGTAATTATGGCATTTGCCGCCAATTTGCCGATTGCGCTGGCTCCCGGTATGGGATTGAATGCGTTTTTTACATTCACCGTCGTTTTAGGTATGGGAATCTCATGGCAAACGGCTTTGACGGCGGTTTTTTTTGAAGGCGTACTTTTTGTGTTATTGTCGTTTTTTAATGTCCGGGAAGCCATCATAAAAGCTATTCCCATAAACCTGAAAAAGGCTGTCGCCGCCGGTATCGGGCTTTTTATCTGCTTTATCGGTTTTCAAAATGCGGGCATTATTGTAAACAGCGACGCAACGTTGGTAAGCTTGGGAAACTTGACGCAGGGGGCGGCGGCTCTTGCGATGACGGGGCTGGCTCTTACTGCGGTTTTATTTGCTTTGAAAGTCCCCGGTGCAATTTTAATCGGTATTTTAGCGACAACCCTTATCGGGATACCCTGCGGAATAACCGTAATTCCGCAAAACTGGACTTTGTACAGCACACCCGCCGCTCCGCTTTTTTTGCAGTTTGATTTTTCAAACTTGCTTTCTTTTGATTTTTTTGCCGTCTTTTTTACCTTTTTGTTTGTCGATATTTTCGACACTGTCGGTACCCTTGTCGGAGTAACGGCGGAAGCGGGACTTATGGATGCAAACGGAACGGTGCCTCGTGTAAAACAGGCGTTACTTGCCGACGCGGTCGGTACGGTTGCCGGTGCTTGTTTGGGGACATCAACCGTTACCAGCTATATTGAAAGTACTGCCGGTGTTGCCGCCGGCGGACGCACGGGAGCGGCTTCTTTAACCACCGGTATATTGTTTTTACTTGCGCTTTTTTTTAGCCCCCTGTTTTTGCTTATTCCCTCCGCCGCGACGGCTCCCGCACTTATCGTTGTCGGGTTTTTGATGTTTAAAGCGGTGTGCGGTATCACATTCGACGATGTAACCGAAGGCTTGCCCGCCTTTATCACCGTCATTATGATGCCCCTTTCTTATTCAATAGCTGAAGGTATTGTATGGGGAATTATTACCTTTGCCGTGATGAAAGCTGCAACAGGGAAAGTAAAAAAGGTGCCCGCAGTTACCTGGGTGCTCTGCGCCGTTTTTATACTGCGATTGGTTTTCGGACATATTATGCAATAGCCGACATCGGCGAGGTACCGGAAGGTGTATCTTTCGGTACCGGTTTTTTATCTGTGCACTTGCGGTTTGCCTGCTTTTAAATAGGCTTCATTTACAAACGCCGAATGATCTTCGCCGTACCGGGTGTTTTTGTATGTCAGCACCGTGTACGATTTTTTTTTCATATCGGTTATTTTAATTTTTGTGGCCGTTTGAATACCGTTTATGACGGCGGTTTTTTGCACGGTCAGTACTTTTGCCAAACTTCCGTCCGCCCGGTAGAATTCGGTTTTAAGACTCATATGTTTTTTCGTATCGATGTAGTAAATCATTTCTGAGTAGGAGCTGTGAGTGAGCGGAATCCCTCGTACCGTTACCATATCCGTATCCTGCGTGTGTGCGGAGTCGCCGTCGCTTATAATGCAGTATTCGTCGCAAGATGTATCACGCGGATTCATGTCTTCCGAGTTTATGTCGGTTTCGAAAAAAGGCATGGAGCGCTGCATTTGTTTTATTCTGAACGGTGTTAAAAAGAAGTTCATCATAACCGCAACATTCGGCGCGCCGCCGGTTTCGGGCACATCGATAAGAAGACGCGTATCTTTATAGCCGGCCGGCTGCGAAAACTCAATCATAATCGAAACGGTTGCATTTTTGCGGACAGTGTACATCTTATATGCCATGCGCTTTTCGCTACCGTTTTGTGCGGTTGTTACAACGTCAACTTCGGTATAAAGCGGCTTTTTGCGGTCAAATGGATTTACTGTGCTCATATAAGCGTTTAAATCACCGGTATTGCCGTCGGGCAATGCTTGGGCGTAAATAGAAAAATTTTGCAAAGCCGCCGAAAAAAGAATGCACAAGGAGAAAAAAGGGCGGCAGGTTTTCTTTTTAATAAAAATCATGCGCCGGATACGAGTGCCACCGCTTCTATTTCCACCAAAGCATCTTTCGGTAAGCGCGCAACTTGCACCGCAGAGCGTGCGGGAAAAGCGCCTGCACCGAAGAATTCGGCATAAACGGCATTCATTGCAGCGAAGTTATTCATGTCACTGAGAAAAACGGTGGTTTTTACAATGTCATTCATTGTAAGCTGCGCGCCGGCAAGAACCGCTTCTACATTTTTTAAGGATTGACGGGTTTGCTCCTGTATTGTTGTACCGGCAAATGTGCCCGTCGCAGGATCGACGGGGAGCTGTCCCGATGTAAATACAAAACCGCCCGCTTTAATTGCTTGCGAATACGGGCCTATTGCCCCCGGCGCATTTGTTACACTTATTTGTTCTTTCATACTGCCTCCCAATTTTCGATTTGCATGCGGCGGAAAACCGCATCATTTTGTTCAGTATATCGGATTACGTCCTCATGTTAAAGAGGGTACGCTCAGTCGGACTTACTCTATGCTGGCAAGCTTACCTTACGCTCTACAACAGGCGTAGAGTAGGGACTGTGCCGGAATAGAGCCGTATAGACGACGGTATGTATTCCGCCGTTTTATTCGTGCGATTCCATAAACTTAAATGCGTCTTTTTCCCAGCGGCCGCTTAGATAGTACGGAATAATGATGAGCGTTCCGGCAAGCCAGCCTGCCGCATAGCACCAAAAAATATCGTATTTACCGCTTATATAGTCAAAAAGATATGCAGACGGTACGCGCACTACAATCAGCGATACGAATGTGATAATCATCGGCATAAGGGATTTGCCCGCGCCGCGCACGGCGGCTCCCAAAATAAAGATAATGGCAAGCAAAAAATAGCCCGGCATTAAGCGCATAATAAATTCCTGCCCGGTGTGCAGTACCTCTTCGTCGTGAGTAAACGCCATAAGCAAATAGCGTCCGAAAATCATCACCAAAATACTTACGCTTACGGATAAAAGAATGCAAATAAAAAGCGTACCGCGCACGCCCTGTTTTACCCTGTCCAATTTTTTGGCGCCGATATTTTGCCCTACATAGGTTGAAGTTGCGTTTGCAAAGCTGAACAGGGGCATAAACACAAAAGTGTCGATTTTGTTCGTTGCGCTGTAGCCTGCCATAAATGCGCTACCGTGCCCGTTTACCAAACGCTGCAATACAACCGTTCCGATTGAAAACAACGCGTTTTGAACTCCCGCCGGCAATCCTATGCGGATACAGCGCGATAAAGCGGCAGTATCGAATTTCATGTTGCGTACCGATATGCGGAACAGTGTCATTGTGCGGTTTATATACCACACGCCGAACAAAAATGCCGCGCACTGTGCGATAAGGGTGGCCAGCGCTACGCCGAACACCCCCATATCGAAGACGGTTACAAAAATCAAATCCAGTACGATGTTTATGACGGTTGCTATGCTTAAAAAAAGCAAAGAGGATTTACTGTCGCCGATACCCTGCAAAATGGCATTGTTGATATTATAACCGAATGAAACGAAGCTTCCGGCAAACATGGTTTTTAAATATAAGACGGACATTTCCATTGTGTCGCCTTCGGGAGTGTTCATCAAACTTAAAAAGGGACGGGTACAGGCAATGCCTCCCGCCGTAATAACGGCAGCTCCCGCGATCATGGCTATGTACAAAGTATCGACGGTTGATTGCAGCTTTCCTTTTTGTCCGGAACCGAAAAACTGGGCAATTAAAATCGATGCGCCCATACCGATCCCGTTAAAAACCGATACTAAAAGCAAAATTACGATAAACGAATTGCCGACTGCGGCAAGCGCTTCTTTTCCGACAAACTTTCCGACGACAACGCTGTCTACGATATTGTATGCTTGCTGCAGTAAGTTTCCCAAAAGCATGGGGAATGCAAAGCGGCCGATAAGCCGTAGGGGTTTTCCCTCTGTCATGTCAATCATCTTTTTTCAGTTTCTCCAATTTTCTGATCCGTTGTTCGTCGAGCGTAACGGTCAGATTTTTTTCGTGTGTCGGTAAAACGGTGCCTTTCGGGGCGTTTTTTGCGCGGCGCAAATATTTTACCTGAGTATAATATAAATCGGCTGTTTTTGCATTGCGCGCCTTTGAATAAAACACGGCCAAATTGCCCGCATCTATAAGGATGTCGAGCGGTATCGTTTTGCCGCGGCGGTTTTTTATAAACACATAGCCGCCGCTGTAATCGCGGGTGTGCAGCCACCAGTCAAGACCGTTTACATGGCGGCGCAGCAGTTCATCATTTTCGGCGGCGTTTCTGCCGGCAAGGATATACCAGCCGTTGACGGAAAAGCCGACGCCCGGATGTTTTTTTTCATGCGGTTTTTGCGTGTGTTCCTGTTTTTTTAAAAACCGCCGTATGAGAACGGGGTTTTGCTCATTTCTGACCTCTTCGTATGAAGAGCGTACCGCTTCAAGTTCCGCACGCAAATCGGCGATGTCTTGTTCCAAATCGCTTAAACCGCTGTGCGCTTTTTTGTATTTTGTGTAGTAATCGGCGGCATTTTCCGCCGCGCTTTTATTCGGGTCGATGTGCAGACAAACGACGGCACCCGTCCGGTAATCCGTACACTCTACCGTTTTGGTGCATCCGTCTTTAGGAAGCATGTGTGCATGTGCCAAAATGAGGTCGCCCTGATGTTTCCATAAATCGGCGTGTAAAAAGCTGCTACGTTTTTCTTCAAGTTTTAAAAGCGCATTTTCGATACGGTCGCAGCGCCTGCGGCACAGTTTTTCGGCTTGTGCGGCAAGTATGGTACACGAGGAAGTTTTGCCGTATTCGGCATACCAGATATCAATCTGTTCGTTAAACGATAAAGCCGAAGCGTCGCGGTTTTTATCCGCAAAACATTCGGCATATTCGTGCGAAGTAAAATCCCGTTTTGTAAATGTCCTGTTGTCTGCGGTTTTTGCGTTCGCCGTCCCGTCGGGGATTTTTGCCGCCGTTTTTTCGCACGGCAAGCTGAATGTTCCGCCGCTTACTTCGTTCCGTTTCGGGCGCCGGTAAAAAACGTCCAAAATATGCAGGTTTTCGTCGGTGACGACGATGTTTGCTGCCGCGCTCCAAAGGCGTATGAAAATGCGGTAGGGCGTTTGCGCTTGTAAAAGGCGCATTTCGATAATGCGTTCCCGGCCGATTTGGCGGCAGCTTTGAATTTTTGCGCCCTTTACGCGGCTTTTTAAAAATTCCATAAACCGAAGCGGCGTTGTATGTTTGGTAACGGCGCGCTTTGTTTCGTGTATGCGGCATTCGCCGGGCGCCAAACACACGTAAACGGTTTTTGCTTTTGCATATGAAGTTTTGTATACGTAAAAGGCAATGCTGTCGTAGCCGGGCTGTATGACGTTTTGAATAAATGAATTGTCCAGATCGAGTTCGTCTAAAACGGCGTCTATTTCTTTATAATTTAAAGACATATCACCTTGTACAAAAAAAGGTTGTTTCAAAAGCGTTTGCTTTTGAAACAACCCGTTAGCTTAAAACCAAGCCTTTACGTTTTGCTTATTTTTCAACCATAAGCAGGGTTTTTGTGTCGAGACGCAGGTTTACCCCTTCGAATGCCGCTCCGTGCATTTTCAATACGTTCATATCGATACTGTCGTTTTTTTGCGCCAAATGGACGATGGTGTTCATTTGGGCGGCGGTTTCCGAACTCATAACAGTACAGGGGTCTTTATCTTCGCAGTTACAGGTTGCCCAAATAACGAAACCGGCTTCCGCCGCGTAGGTTTTTAAGGCGCATATATCGCTTTCCTGCACTTTGGAAAAATTCAAGCCGTCTATAATCAAACAGGCGGTCGAAATTCCTCCCGAAAGCAAGGCTTTCAGCGTAGTTATAATTTGCGTCATCGAAACGGTATTTTGATTGAAATTCAAAATGATACGTTTGCTGACCAACTCCTGTTTAATCTCTTCGGCGTTTGCCAAATTCTTTTTTTTCGACATTTCCCAAAAAATGTCTTCGTACCACGTCATGATGGCGTTGGTGTGCTGGTTAAACGAAACATGCACAACCTGTTTATTTTGCAGCAGCATATCAAGTCCGATTTGGACGAGCACTGCCGTTTTTCCCAGCCCCTTTTTTGAGGTTAAAATTCCCATCTCACCGGCTTTTAAGCCGCCGTCGGTCGCCTGATCGAAAAAACGTACCGGACTGCGATCAATAAGATCCTGTTTGATCATGCTTACTCCCCCTTTCGGTTATTGACTTTTTTTACGTTTTTCTTCGTATTCCTTCGTCAGCGTTTCGGAAATTGCTGCCGGAACTTTGCCGTATTTTTCGAATTCCATAGAGAATTCGGCCTTTCCCTGCGTCAACGAGCGCAATACGGTCGAAAAACCGAACATTTCGCTTAAAGGCACTTCGGCATCTACGCGGCTGAAGTTACCGTCTTCGGTGGACGAAACGATGATTCCGCGCCGCTGGTTTATGACGGCAAACATATTTCCCTGAAATTCGGTCGGCCCCTCGATGGAAACTTTCATTATCGGTTCAAGAATAACCGGCTTTGCTTTTAAATACGCTTCTCTAAAGCCGCCAATAGCCGCTTGTTGGAAGGCAATATCCGAGGAGTCTACCGGGTGGGATTGTCCGTCGTTGATGGTTGCTTTAATACCGACAATCGGGAAGCCGATAAGGGCGCCCTTAGTCATCGAAGCTTTAAAGCCCTTGTCGCAGGACGGTATAAATTCGTTAGGGATAACGCCGCCTTTTATCGCATCGACAAATTCGTAATCTTTTCCTTCTAACGGTTCGAGAAAGCCTGCAACGCGGCCGTACTGTCCGGAACCGCCGGTTTGTTTTTTATGCGTGTAGTTAAAATCGGCGTGTTGCGTAATGGTTTCGCGGTAGGCGACTTGCGGCATACCCGTTTCCACTTCGCATTTGTATTCGCGGCGCATACGTTCAATGTACACTTCCAAGTGAAGTTCGCCCATGCCCTTGATAATCGTTTGGTTCGATTCGGGATCCACATAGGTTTGGAAAGTGGGGTCTTCTTTGGTAAAGCGGTTTAAAGCTTTTGCCATTTGGTCTGCCGATTTTTTGTCTTTGGGCGTGATGGCCAAAGATATAACCGGATCGGGAACGAACATCGAAGTCATTGCATAGTTTAAGCTTGGATGACAAAAGGTGTCGCCGGAAGCGCAGTCTATACCGAACAGCGCGACAATGTCGCCGGGGGCTCCTTCGTTAATGTCTTCCATACTTGAAGAGTTCATGCGTACCAAGCGCCCCACTTTGAATTTTTTGCGGGCGCGGGTATTGAGCAATTCGTCGCCTTTTTTGAGCGAACCCTGATATACGCGGACGTAGGTAAGCTGTCCGTATTGGCCGTCTTCAAGTTTAAAGCCCAAAGATACGCAGGGAAGTTTTTCGTCGGCTTTTAATTCAATGGGAGCTTCGTCGTTGTTTAAGTCGAGGGCGGTATTTTTTACTTCGGTCGGGTTAGGCAAATATTTAATTACGCCGTCCAGCAGGGGTTGAATACCCTTGTTTTTGTATGCCGAACCGAGAAATACGCCGACAAACTGTTCACTTAAAGTTCCTTTGCGGATAGCCCGCTCGATCATTTCCTGTGTTTCGCCGCCTTCAAGCATAGCCTCCATCAGTTCGTCATCAAACATCGAAACGGCATCAAGCAGTTCTTCGCGGTATTTTGCGGCATCCGCCTGTAAATGTGCCGGAATTTCGGCATAACGCAATTCGGTACCGCTGTCGCCTTCAAAATAAATGGCTTTCATGCTTACCAAATCCACAACGCCTTCCAGCTTATCTTCCAAGCCGATCGGAATTTCCATCATGTATGCGTTTAAGCCCAATTTTTCGCGCAACTGCATACGGACTTTAAAAGGATTGGCCCCCGTGCGGTCGCATTTGTTTACAAAGGCGATTCTCGGAACATGATAGCGTTTCAGCTGACGGTCTACCGTAATCGATTGCGATTGAACGCCGCCGACGGAACACAAAACCAAAATGGCTCCGTCCAAAACGCGCAAAGAACGTTCAACTTCAACGGTAAAGTCAACGTGACCGGGTGTGTCGATAACGTTAACCGTGTGATCTTTCCATTGGACCTGCGTAGATGCGGATTGTATGGTGATTCCTCTTTCGCGTTCCAGTTCCATGTTATCCATTACAGCGCCGACACCGTCTTTTCCGCGTACTTCGTGAATTGCGTGAATTTTGTCGCAATAAAAAAGAATACGTTCGGATAAGGTTGTTTTTCCGGAGTCAATGTGGGCACTGATACCGATATTTCGCATTTTTGAAATATCAAAACTCATAGTTGTAGTACCTCTCAATTATAGTTTGCAGAATCTGCAAAGATTTTCAGTATAAAAACAGTAAATGCATTATACCGAAAAAACACAAGAATATCAAGCACGGAGGCTGTACTTTGCTTTGAGGGTAATTTGTGTGCGGATTTTTTGTAAGGCCGATTTATTGAATGTAAAATCACCTGCACAGTCGATGCCGAAGCGCAAAGAATGCGGCGTTTCTTTTAGCGGTACGTGTACCGTGGGACTTAAGCGGATTTTTACGGTGCTCGAAACCGTCGGCAACCCGACTTTTACCGCCGCCGAAGCGACGCAGCGTACGTATGGCGAAGGCCGTGCAGTGCACTTTATTTCCGCATTAAAACCGTAGGATTTGAGTGTGCGTGTTTCGCCCGGTGCAAAACTCCACTGCGTGCCGCAGCTTCCCGTATAGGTAAATAGTTTGCCGTTGTACAGATTTCCGTACAGCTGTGCGTCCAAACTTGTAAAAGCGTTCTTTTTTACTGAAAATCCTTGTGCGGGACTTTTTTCTTCCCGCGTAAAAACGGGCAGTGTGCTGCGGATGTGGAAATTAAGTGCAGGGGACGCCGCGCTTACGGCGGCTTTGCCGGAAAGGTTCCAGCCGTTTTCGTAAAACAGTTCGGTAGTTATTCCCGTGCGCACTGTCCATTTATGCGGCGCCGGAAGGGTGATTTTAAGCTGCGGGTTAAAAAAGGATTTTATGCGCCGTTTTTCAAAAGAACCGTTTTGGTTTAAATAATGTTCCGAACAAAAGAAAAAACCGGCGTTGTACAAAAATATTCCCGTTTGCTGAAAAACGGTGCTTTGTATAAAAAATGCAGGACTGCCGTAGGGATTTTCCGCCCAGCCGTTTTCGAACTCAAAACGGCTCCGGTTTGTCTCCAGCATAAAACGGTGTATAAACGCATTTGCATAAAAAGCGGTAAAAGGCGGCGTATCTGCAAACCACAATTTATTCCGTATCGCGTCTATGTATGTTCTTTTCCATGCCGCAGCCCAATAGCCGTGCAGCAGCGGTTGTTCTTTTTGAACGGTCGCGTTCTCGTTTGCCGAATATTTTTCAAACCTGAACGGGAGAGTAAATCCCGCACCCGTTTGCAGCCGGTAGCGCGGTGCATTTTTTACATCGCCCTTTTTGTTTTTTTCTTGGCAGCCGATAAAGGCGCTGATTTTACCGACCGGCAGGGCGTATTCGCCTGCACAGGAAAGTGGAAACAATCCCGTACTTGCGGTTTGTATTTCAAAAGCGTTTCGAGCGCTCTGTTTTTGTTTGAGTGCTTGGGGAAACGAAAAAGATGCGGACGGAAAAGCGTTCCATAAGCCGCCGTAGGTGAGGCTTCCCGCATAGAGGGACAAGGGTTTTACAGGCTGCCATCGAAGGGCACATACACTGTCTTCAAGTGCAAATGTCTGCACGGTACACACAGCCGAAAAACGGTCGGCGGCGGCGAGTTTTGCGGCAAACGAAAAGCCTGCACACACGGCACAAAATAAAAAGAGTATGTGTTTCATACTCTTTTTATTGGTGCAAAACGATATTTTTCGGTATTAAAGGGCTCCGATTTTTAAGGGAACCCGCATTTTGCCGGTTGCGCGTGCGCGACTTTTTAGTGCGCCGCTTTTGACGAATTGGTTACATAGGTTTGGGACGATGCAAAATGGTCAATCAGTTTGATTCTGCTGTTCCAATATTCGGCTTCGCTTTCGGTTGTGTAAGGGCCGACACGCAAACGGTAATAGGTTAAACCTTTTTTATCCTGATACGTAAATATTTCGGCCGGAATTTTTTCGTCGGCCAAAATGCCGCGTGCGGTTTCGGCATTGGTTTTATCGGTAAAGGCGGCCGCTTGTACCCAGTACCTGTCAACGGCTTTCGGCGTCGGTGCGGGTTTTGCCTGTGCAGTCTTTGCTGGTGTCGAAGCGGGTGTGCTTTGTGCGTTTTTAGCCGGTGTCGCAGCAGGTTTTGGTTGCGGTTTTGCCGCTGTTTGAGATTTTGCCGGTTCACGCGGCGGTGCCGGATGTATGGCAGCGCCTTTCGGTTTTGAAGCGGGTGCCGAAGGCGCAGACGAAGCGGTTTTGGGTTGTGCAGAATCGGTAGGCTGTGCTTGCATAGTGCTTTGGGTACCGGTTGTTTCCTGTACTTCTCTTGTGCCTTGCGCGGTTTGCTGTTCCGGCGATTTTGATGCACCGATAATGTCTATGGTCGTAAGATTATCGGTTTGTGTATCGGTATTCGGTGTTTCGGTACCGTTTACCTGTGCTGCGGCGGAAGAAAGCATTGCATCGGAAGGCAGTATTGCCTGAGCATTTTGTGCGGGCTGCTCTGCGGTTTGTGTTTGTGTTCCGCCGTTTTGCGGCTGTGCCGTAAAAGCCGAACCGGAGGCTTGCGGACTGAGCACCCATGTTTGTTCCGTTTGCTGCGGCTGGGCATTTGTCTGTGCCGTGGTAATATTTTTCCGCGGCGGGTGCAAAATAAGAGCCGTTCCGATAACGATCGATAAAAAAATACCTACCGCTGCACATATCCACAATATCCGTTTTTCTTCCATAATTCGATATCCTTTTTAGGTGAGGGATTGTAAAACGGCTTCCAATTTGTTTTCCAGCCGCTCTTTTGAGCTTGAGTTTCCCACTCTATATATATCGGCATTTTGTTTTTTACATTTAGCAAAGATTTGCCGCTGTGCAAGAAAACGCTCGGCAATACGTTTTAGGGGTAAGCCGTCGCGTTTTCGTGCGCGTAACAGCCGGGTAATAATCGGTGCGTCGATATACAAAATAAAGTCGCACTGTTTTATAACCGGAGTTTTATGCAAAAGCGCCGCATTTATGACAAACGACTGCTCGGGAAAATCGGCAATTCGCTTTTCTATTTCCGCGTTCACGTGAGGATGGATAAGATTTTCCAATAAAGAAAGCTTTTGTGCGTCCTTAAAAACGATGAACGCAAGTTTTTTTCTGTCAAGCATTCCCGTTTCGTCCGTAAGCGCAATATTAAGCCGGCGGGCATCTTCGTAAAACAGCCGTACAATATCCGCCGTAAGTCGCTCCAAAACCCCGTGAGCAATTATATCGGCATCGAGGACGGTAAAACCTTTTTTATGCAATATATCGGCGGCGGCGTTTTTTCCCGCAGACATGGGGCCGGTAAGCCCGATAATGAGGCGCCGCTTTTTTTTCATTCCGTTTTCCGGCTTGCCCATCAGTGAAAGAGCCCCCAGTTTTGCCCGTATTCGACACTGACTTTAAGCGGCACCGAAAGCCGAACGGCATTTTCCATTTCGCGGCGTAATAAGGCCGCCGCATCTTCGGCGCGGTTTTCGGGACATTCCAAAATCAATTCGTCATGCACTTGCAAAAGCAGTGAAGCATCTTCAATTTCGGTACGCAGTGCACCGTGTACGGCAATCATCGCCTTTTTTACAATGTCGGCGGCCGATCCTTGAATGGGCGTATTGACCGCTATGCGTTCGGCGGCCGCTTTTTCGGTTTTATTTTTACTGTTGATTGCGGCAATTGCGCGGCGGCGTCCCATAACCGTTTCCACGTATCCGGTTTGCTCGGCTTTTTCGATTGTCTTTCGCATAAACTCCTGCACGCCCGCGTAGGTTGTAAAATACGAATCGATAAAATTCTTGGCGACGGTGCGCGGAATGCCCAATTGGTTTGAAAGTCTGAATGCGCTCATACCGTACATAACACCGAAATTGATAATCTTTGCCGTGCGCCTTTGTTCGGCACTGACATCTTCGGGGCTGACACCGAAAATAAGCGCGGCGGTGGAACGGTGAACGTCCGTGCCCTCGTTAAAGGCGCGGCATAAGTTTGTGTCCTGCGATAAATGGGCTAAAATAACCAGCTCGATTTGCGCGTAATCGGCGGACACGAGAACCCTGCCCGGCGGCGCACTGAACGCTTCGCGTATGCGTCTGCCCGATTCTTCGCGGATGGGAATATTTTGCAAGTTCGGGTCGCGGCTCGAAAGCCGTCCCGTTGCGGTACCCGTTTGTATAAAGCTGGTATGTACGCGCGAATGTTCGTCGGCAAGGGCGGGAAGCGCATCGACGTAGGTCGATTTGAGTTTGCTCATGGTGCGGTATTCGAGGATTTTTTTGGGGACAGGATCCCATGCGGCAAGCTCTTCAAGAACGCCCGTATCGGTTGAATAACCAGTTTTTGTTTTTTTGGTGGCGTTCAGTTTGCGCTCGGTAAACAGCACTTCCTGCAGCTGTTTTGTGCTCGCAATATTAAATTGATGTCCGACCAGTGTGTAAATTTCTTTTTCTACCGAATCGATTTGTTCGGCCAATTCGACGGAAAAAGCGGCAAGTTTTTCCTTTTCAATGCGGATACCTTCAATTTCCATTTGAGTCAAAATCGGCAAAAGGGGCGTTTCAAGATGATAAAACAGATCGTGCAAACCCGATTTCTTCAATTCGGCTTCAAACAAATGCCGCAGCTGCAAGGTAAAGTCGGCGTCTTCGCACGCATAATCGACAGCGGTTTCGATAGGAACGTCCATAAAGGTGGAACCTTTCGGCACAATGTCGGAAAAGGCGATTCCTTTAAGACCGAGTTTGCGTTCGGCAAGCGCTTCAAGCTTAAACGATTCGCGCTCGGGCTGCAAAAGCCATGCGGCAATCATCGTGTCGAAGACCGTGCACACAGGCATTTTTCCCTTTCCCATACCGTTTGCGGCAAGCACTTGCAGATCGTATTTTCCGTTGTGCATGGCAAGGCATACGTCTTTATCGTAAAAAATGCGCTCCAATTCGTTGAGCGCGTCTTGTTTTGTGATTAAATCGCCCGACAACAGTGTGTCGGCGGTTTTGAGCGGAATGTAGTAAGCCGTTCCCGCTTCGAGGCACAAAGAAAAACCCGCCAGCTGCGCTTTGTGCGCGTTTAAGCTGTCCGTTTCGCAGTCGAATGCGGCGGTTTTTTGCGCTAAAATGCGGTCGATAATACCGTGCAGCTGCGAGGCGCTGCGTACTGCATGATAGTTGCCTTCGTTTTGCCGCACTTCAAGTACCGCTTCTTCCTGAATGCCGGCCGGAGATGCAGGCGCAACCTCTTGTGTTCTTCCGCCGCCGCCGTTTCCTGCGGCAGCGCCGTTATCGGCAATTCCGCCGAGCGCCGAAAGACCGTTTTCTGCCGCCGCTGCATATTGTTTTGCGACTGCAAAAGCACCGGCTTCTTTTAAAAGTTCTGCCGCCGCCGCGTAATCGGGCTGAATGCGTAATGCGTCGATAGAAGTGTCGAGCGCAAGATCGGTTTTTAATGCGATAAGCGATTTTGAAAAAAAAGCGCTTTCTTTTCCGTCGCGTATTTTTGTTCCGACAGCCCCGCTCAATTCTTGTGCATGTTCGTAAATGCCGTCCAAACTGCCGTATTCGTGCAACAGTTTTTGCGCGGTTTTAGGCCCGATCCCCGGCACACCGGGAATATTGTCGGCACTGTCGCCTGTCAACGAAAGCATATCGAGCATAAGTTCAGGCGGTACCCCCCATTCCTTTTCCACTTCTTCGCGGCCGATAAGCTCCCAGCCGGCCGCTTTATCGCTTTTCATCATCAGGGTGCCGCCGCAGACAAGCTGCATTAAATCTTTGTCGCCCGATAAAATGCGGCAATCGCGGTTTTGGGCGCGGCACTGTTCGGCAATCGACGCGATAATGTCGTCGGCTTCAAAACCGTCGCAGCGTAAAACGGGGATTTTCAGCGCATTGAGAATCGTTTCTATGACCGGAATTTGCGCGTGTAAATCTTCGGGAGTTTTTTCCCGTGTCGCTTTGTATTCGCCGTACATTTTGTGCCGGAATGTGGGCGTACGCGAATCGAATGCGGCCGCGGCAAAAGCAGGCGCGCAGGTTTGCAGCAGGTTAAAAAATTTGCGGAAAAAGCCGAATACGGCGGAAATATTTTCGCCCTTGGCGTTTATCAGCGGACGGTTGATAAAGGCAAAATACGAACGGTAAATCAGTGCATACGAGTCTAAAATATATACGGTGCCGTTTTCGGCAGTGTTATTTTGTACAGCAGACATACTTTTCTCCCGCTATAGACTAACACGTATTACAGAAATTGTCGATTGGCTTGTCCGATTGATTCTTTAAAGGTATTTCCGGCCGAAA
>CAUTRX010000002.1:0-17906 GCA_963540775.1 uncultured Treponema sp.
AAATAATCGGCTACGATAAAAAGCGCCGCCGACTCCATTTCCGATGCCTTACAGCCCATGCGCAGCCACGCCTGCCACTTGCTTTCCAATTCGTAGCTTACGGGTTTTGTTTCAGGCTCGTGCTGGCCGTAAAACGCGTCTTTGCACTGCACAATGCCGACATGATCGGTGAATTGCAGGGTTTTGGCGGCCTTTACCAAAGCGTTTGTAACGTCCAAGTGGGCAACAGCAGGAAATTCAATCGGCGCGTATTCTTTACTTGTACCTTCGGCGCGGATTGCCCCCGTTGCAATGACAATATCGCCGCCCTTTACGTTCAAATCCATGCCGCCGCAGGTACCGATACGCACAAAGGTGTCCGCTCCGCAGCGGACCAGCTCTTCCATCGCGATGGACGCAGATGGCCCGCCGATACCGGTTGAAGTAACGCTTACTTTTTCGCCGTCGAGGGTGCCGGTGTAGGTGATGTATTCGCGGTTGTCGGCGATTAAACGCGCATTGTCAAAATACGCGGCTATCTTTTCGCAGCGCTTGGGATCCCCGGGCATAATGACATAGCGCCCCACATCGCCCGGCCTTGTGTGTATGTGATATTGTAAACCGGCTTCTCCCGAATAATTTTGCATGGCAATCTCCTTAGTGTAACGATGTAACTCAGTATAAAACAGATTTATCGATTTGTCAGCATGTTTTTGAGAAGGATTGCGGAAATCCTTTGGCATGCTTAAAGTTTTCCGCCGGAGGTTGCAATACCGGCTATGAATTGCTTTTGAAACACGATGTATATGACAATCATCGGTAAACAAGCCAAAAAAGAAGCCGCCATTAGTTCGGGGTAGTTTGCGGTAAATTGTCCCTGTAGTTTTGCCAAAGCTGCGGAAAGCGGCATAGTGTTTTGATCCGTGTTTACAACTAACGGCCACATCAGTTCTTTGAATGAAAAAAAAGCGGTAAAAATTCCCAATGCAGTCATTGCGGATTTTACAAGAGGAGCCATGACCGATAAAAATATACGGCCGGTATTGCAGCCATCAAGGATAGCTGCCTGTTCCAAATCTTTCGGCAAAGCCATAAAGGCTTGGCGTAATAAAAAAGTACCGAATGCGGTTACCAATCCGGGGAAAAGTAGGGCAAAGGCTGTATTCAGCATAGCCAGTTTTGATATAATAAGATACTGGGGTATTATAAAGATTTGGGGAGGCACCATCATTTGAAACAAAACAAGGGCGAAGGCTATATCTCTGCCTTTGAATTCCAAACGCCCGAGAGCATAGCCGGCTAAGCTTGCCGTTACAACCGCACAAATGATACGACCTATAATAAGTACTGAGGTATTCCAATATAAACGAAAAAAATTCATTTTAGTTATAACCGATTTAAAGGCATCCAAACGCCATACTGATGGAATTATAATAAAGGGGTTTAATTGTGTCGATTCCGAAACCGATTTAAAAGCGGTTAAAATCATCCATAAAAAAGGGACAATCATAATCACAGCACCTATAAATAATATAAGGTGTGGAATAATATCGTTACCGATGTACCGTTTTTTCATAAAAGTATCTCCCAATTAATTATACAAAACCCATTTTTTTTGTAAGCGTATTTGAATAGTTGTAACAATCATAATTACAGCAAGCAGTAAAAGCACTATAGCGGAACCGTATCCTTTATTTGATTCCATAAAAGAATAACGATAAAATAAATATACCAGCGATTGTGTTTTGTAAAATGAAGGATTTGTTCTGTCAAGCATAATATAAATAGAATCAAAAACCTGCAGTGCCGCAATAATTCTTGTAACGGTTACAAAAAACATCATAGGAGATAAAAGCGGCAGTGTAATATTAAAAAACTGCCTTGTTTTACTCGCGCCGTCTATCTGCGCCGCTTCATAGTAATCGCGGGGAATCTCCTGTAAACCTGCTAAAAATAAAATCATATTGTAGCCGATAATCGACCATACACCGACAAAAGCGATTGAAATAAAAGTCGTATTCGGATTTGAAAGCCAATTGATTGAATGGACTCCGATTTTTTGCAGCAGGTGATTAAGCAAACCGAATTCCGAATTATATAGCCAGCGCCATACCATTGCAACAGCGGCAGGAGCGGCAACCATCGGTAAAAAATATATTGTACGGTATATACTTCTGCCGGCTACTTTACGATTTAACAGTACCGCAGCTAACACGCCGAAAATGATTGATAACGGAACTTCAATCATCGCATATTTCAATGTATTTAATAGAGCCTGCCAAACGGTTGCATCCTGAAACATTTTTATGTAATTGTCAAATCCGATAAATTTATTTCCGCGGCCGAATGCGCCCGTTTTAAAAAAACTTTGCCACACGGTTTGAAAAATCGGAATAATATTCAGCACCGACAGTCCGAAAACAGTCGGAAATAAAAACAACCATCCCCACAGGAATGTATTAAATTTTTGTTTTGATGAATTCGTATTCATTCTGTTCACTTCGTCCTTAATCTGTGTTTTCTTAAAATAAGCACGGGGCAAAACGAATGTATAAAACGTCCGGCCGCCCGGGTTTGCCCTAAAAGTTGCTTACTTTTTCGATAGTCGGCGGCCAGTTGTTCCGGTTTATTCTTCCGCAAGGATTTTATTCATTTCACTTGCAATTTCCTTACACACAGCAGAGGCACTTTTTTTGCCCGTCCACAGGTCTACCGATTTTTCAATGGACATATTTTCCCATGCAACGGTCGATTTGGAATAAGGCCGGATCACCATATCAGCCATCATATCCAAATAAGCCTGCAAATTAAATTTGGGGTATGCCGAAACCCAGTTTTTTACAGAGCCGTCGAAAGCGGATATAACAATTCCCAAATCCGATTGTTTTGTTTGCGCTTCTTTTGTTCCGAAATATTCGATAAGTTTCCACGCTTGTTCGGGATATTTGGTATTTGCCGCCGCCGCCCATCCCAATCCGTTATAAATCGAAGCTCTGCGGCCGCTTGCGGCGTCTTTAGGCAGTACGGCAATATCTCCGTTTGCTTTTACATAATCATTATTGCACAATTCAGCCAGCATCCATGAACCCATCGTAACCATTGCAACCTTTCCGGCTTCAAATAATGCTTCTTCTTTATTTTCCGCCAATACATTATACGGCGGCATTGACCCGTCTTTTATAACAGTTTCCATAAAGGTTAAAGCTTTTATAGTACCTGCCTTATCAAATCCCGATTTCTTTTTATCCGAAGAAACAATTTCTCCGCCCATATCGAATACTATATTGTACCATCCGGCTTGGTTATTATCGGGACGAATTGCACAACCGTATTGACTGCCGTCGGTCTTTGTCAATTTTTTTGCCGCATCACGGAAAGTATCCCATGTCCAGCTTGCATCGGGATATTTGATACCAGCTTTGTCGAACATTGTTTTATTGTACCATAAAGCAATTGTATCTATATCTTTAGGCATTGCATACTGTTTGCCTCCGGCATTGTACAGAGCTACTATATCTTTCGGGAATTTGCCCATATCGATATTTTTACTTGCTGAAATGCGTCCGGTAAGGTCGAGGAGCATTTTATATTCGGCATAACGGGCGAATTCATTTGAATGCATCCAAAAAATATCGGGCAAAGAACCGCCGGTAGCACCTGCTTCAAGCATTGTCCAATACTGTTCCCACGGTGTTACCTGTATGCGGGCTTTAATACCCGTTTTTGCCGTAAAATTCTGCACGATTTTTGTTAATCCGGGCTCTTGGTTTTTATCCCAAATTGCAATAGTGAGATTCACATCCGAGTCCTTTACAGTCGCAGTGTTTTCTTTCGTTCCGCCTGCGAATAAAACGGCAAACGTAACAAATGCGGTTAAAAGAACCATAACGCTTTTTTTCATACTTTCCTCCTAAATTATTTATACATGGCCATATACGGACCATGAGCGTCAATTAATTCATCACACATTGAACGTATGTCGTCAATGCTTAATTCGGCGGCGGTATGCGGATCGAGCATAGCCGCATGGTAGATATGTTCTTTTTTTCGTGTACGAGCCGCTTCAACGGTTAAAAGCTGGGTGTTTATATTTGTCATATTCATTGCGGCAAGCTGAGGCGGGAGTATTCCTACATGACAGGGGGTAACGCCGCTTCCGTCAACAAGACAGGGGACTTCGACACAGGCTTCGGCAGGCAAATTATCGATAAGTACGGTATTCAGTACGTTCCCGCCGATTTTATACGAATTGTTTGTAATAACGGCTTCCATAATATAGGACGCATATTCTTTTGAACGTTTGTGCGTTATTTTGCCGTCTTTTAAAATATTCGCTTTTTCTTCTTTCCAGCCCTTAATCTGTTCAATACAGCGGCGCGGATATTCATCCAGCGGAATATTGAATCGTTCTATAAGTTCCGGGTACTTTGATTTTATATAAAACAGATTGTATTCGGCATTGTGTTCACTTGATTCCGTGCAATAATAGCCGAAGTTTTTAATATAGTCGAACCGTACCATATCATTGTGTTTACCGGCAGCGTTTTTTTCGGCGGCACGTTTTTTTATTTCAGGATATAAATCAATACCGTTTTTATCACGAATATCTAAAAGCCATGCCATGTGATTTATACCGGCAATCAGTTCGCGCCGTCCTTCTATTTTATCTTGCATATCCAAAGATTCAAGTAAGTGTTTTGAACACACCTGCACACTGTGGCATAAACCGACGGTACGGATTCCGGTGTAACGCAAAATATATCCGGTTAAAATTGCCATTGGATTCGTATAATTCAAAAACAGTGCGCCGGGACACACATCTTCCATATCGCGGGCAAAATCCTCCATAACGGGAATTGTGCGTAAGCCGCGCATAATGCCGCCGATTCCGAGAGTGTCGGCAATTGTTTGGCGCAGTCCGTATTTTTTCGGGATTTCAAAGTCGGTTACGGTACAGGGTTTATAGCCTCCGACTTGAATTGCATTGACTACAAAGTTTGCGTCTTTTAAGGCGGCTTTACGCTGATCTTCGTTCAAGTAGCATTTTATACGTGCCTGCCCTTGATTAACATTATCGTTAATAGCGGATAATATTGTTTCCGACTCTTTTAAGCGTTCGGCATCTATATCGTATAGGGCTATTTCGGCATCGTGCAAAGTCGGCGTAGTCATACAATCACCTAAAACGTTGCGGGCAAAAACCGTACTTCCCGCTCCCATAAATGTAATTTTTGACATATACTGTTCCTGTCTTTAGAATAAATGAAACGTCATTTGACGTTTCCATATTTATAGCATAAAATGGTTTTACGAATAAAAATATCTTCTTTGTTTCCTAAAAATTGTCATTTTGTTGAATTTCGCTTTTGCGAGTAAGGAGACGACAATATGAACGAAAAGAATTCTTTGCAGTTTTATTATTGTGGATACGAAAAATGTAAACCGCTGCATTCTTTCGGCCCGGCGGTGCGCGCTCATTATTTGCTGCATTTTATACTTAGCGGCAAAGGAACCTATCAGGTGAAGGATACGACATATTCCGTATGCAAAAATCAAGTGTTTTTAATACGCCCGCAAGAAGTGACTTTTTACGAGGCGGACAATAAAGATCCGTGGGAGTATTTATGGTTTGCTTTTGACGGAAACGAAGCCGATCGTTTGATTAACACCTTTTTTGTCCCGCCGGATTCGTATGTCAACACGGCAGTCGATTACACCAAATTACAGATGTTTTTACAAGCTGCCGTACCGGCGTTTCAAAGTTTTTTGTGCACACAAATAGAATTGTGTGGATGGTCTTATTTATTCTTCTCGTGTCTAAATCAAAATGCCGATTCACAGATTCAGCATAACGAAAAAAAATACCTTTCCGCCGCTCTTAATTATATTTACTATAATTATATGGATGACATAAACATCGATGAAATAAGTGCACATTTAGGTATAGACAGAACATATTTATACAAAATAGTAAAAAAGTATACAAATTATTCTCCAAAAGAATATTTGACTTCCCGGAGAATAGCTGCTGCAAAAGATATGCTGCAATATTCAAAGTACAGTATTACCGATATAGCTTTGGCCTGCGGGTTTCACGACAGTTCGGTATTTTGCAAAACGTTTCGTACATGCGAAAAGCTGACACCGTCCGAGTACCGTCGTGACGTTTTAGCGGCCGCAGATTGATCAGAGAATGCATGAGTAATCGGCAGTGCTCGGTTTTACACTTGTTATGATAAAACCGTTTTATTAAAGCTGAAAAGAATCGACTTCCTGTACCACCTCTCGGATAGCCTGCGCGTTCTTTTGCGTAATTTCATGGACGGTTTGTATCGCTTTGTTGATGTTCAGCACATCGCCGGTCATTTCGTTCATGTTGTCCGTAAGTGCCGAGGTTAATGTATTAAGGTTTTTCATTTCATCGGCAGTATGGCGGCCGTTGTTCGACATTTCTTCCGATTTGGTTTTAATATCGTTGGTGATGTCATTGATGTCTGCAATAGCTTCAATGATTTTTTTACTGCCTGTTTCCTGCTGTTGCATTGCCTCCAGAATACGGGCTTCCTGTTCGGAAATTCTACTCACCAGCGTATATACCTGTTCGAAGGTTTTTTCGGTCGCGCTTTCGGCTTCGGTCAGCTTTTGAATAATTTGCAACGACTCTTTAATAACCGCCGCAATCTTTTTGCCTTGTATGTTGGATTCTTCCGCCAATTTTCTAATCTCGTCGGCAACAACCGCAAAGCCTTTACCCGATTCCCCCGCATGAGCGGCCTCTATTGCCGCATACATTGCCAAAAGATTGGTTTGGCTTGCCACATTCTGAATTACCTCGCCGGCTTCCAAAAGATCGCCCGATTTTTGAGCAATTCCCGCTGCCGCCTCATTGGCATTCTTCGCGCCGGTCTTGCCCTGCACGGTCAGCTTGTGCGCATCTTGAATAACCGCATTGCTTTCTTCAAGCATTTTGGTAACCGCTCTGACATTCGTTATCATGCTTTCTATCGATGACGAGGACTGAATGACCTTGTTCGTTTGATTTGCAATGTAGTTGTCCAGCGTAGTGAGCCGTTCCAAAATCGTTTTTACCGTGCCGTCGGTTTGCGTCACGCTTTCCGCTTGAGACATCAGGCGCTGTTTGAGGTTATTGATATTGTCCGCAATATGATCGGCATCCGAGCTCGTTGTGTGCATGGTTTCGGCAAGCACGGTTCCGTGTTCCGTTAAATTATCAAGTGCACGGTGAATCGTTTCTATAACCGCCTTATTTGCCGTTTGTTTTGCGCGTAAGAGCGCTTCATTTTCTTGCACCTGTTTGATGTTTTCCTGCTTTCCCAGATCGGCAATCAATAGCAATATCGTAGCGGTAATCACCCCGTTAATAACGACTTGCGGAAAGAGAAACAGGTTGAGCATGATCGGAATGGCGTCCTTACACGATTTTTCACCGAGGAAAGGCACAAACACCAACGTATGCAGTACTTCCCAGCCTCCTGCAAAACACGAAAACAGTAAGATGGTTTTGAACGTCAAGGTTATGCGCCCGTATTTGCGCTTCAGTATAAAGACAATGCCGGCGCATACCACTCCCGAGAAAAAGGTTGCCGCAGAGCAGCCGAGCGTTGTCCAGCCTCCCAGCGTATACCGGTACGCGCTACCGATAAATGCTACGATTATTCCCGAAAGCGGCCCGAGCAATGCGGTTGCAACGACGACAACACCGGTTCTGATATTCGCAATGGCATTGCCTATTTGAATGCCGAGAACCGACGCCAAAATATTCAAAACCGAGAATATCAACGTCAAAGCGATTGCAGCGATAAATTCCGCTTGCGTTTTAGTATGATATATCATAGCGGCTTTTACCGCTTTGATTTTGAACAAAAAATAAATAAACATAAAAAAAAGAGCTACATTTGAAATAAGTGAAAAAAAGGCGGGGGCACTCATACTTTCTCCTAATAATGATAAAATTACTTTAAAATTGACAACATACGTTTTTATATACATAACATATTATGCGGCAACGTATCAAGCCTATGGGCAGAAAACGGCACATACCCGCAGCATAATGCGGGACACACTGCAGCGTTTTTTAATTTTCTTCCTTCTACTATTGACAAAACAGAATAAAATGTCATATCCTGTGCGGGTGGAGAAAAAATGGCCGTTATAATATACGGAACGGGTAAAGCCCTTCCGGCCGCTAAAATGACAAATGCCGATTTTCCCGTTCATTTAGATACCTCCGACGAGTGGATACGCAGCCATACGGGGGTGTCTTCGCGTTTTATTGCGGGTGAAGGTGAAAGCGGGGCATTGTTGGCGGCGGACGCCTGCCGTAAAGCTTTGCAGGGCTTTGACTCGTCGGTTAAAGCACAGGACATCGATTTGATTATTTGCGCAACGGCAACTCCCGATTACAGCGGTTTTCCTTCCAATGCATGTATCATTCAGCGCGAATTGGGTGCAAAAAATGCAGCCTGTTTTGACATATGCGCCGCGTGTTCGGGTTTTTTGTTTGCAATGGACACGGCGGTGTCGTTAATGGAACACAAAAAAAACCGCTTTGCCCTTGTATGCGGCAGCGAAGTGCTGAGCCGCATTTTGGATTGGGAAGACCGGTCAACCTGCGTGTTGTTCGGCGACGGTGCCGGAGCGGTATTGTTAAAAAATACGTTTGAACGCGAAAGCGCCGGTATCGGTTCTGCGGTATTGGGCTCCGACGGACGCGGTGCACAGCAGCTGTACGTCGATCGTGAAAATCACATCCGTATGAACGGCCGTGCAGTGTACACCTTTGCCGTAAAAACCCTTGCCGACACGGTAAAAAAACTGCTTGAACAAGAGCACTTAACTATGGACGGCATTGACCTTGTGGTGTGCCATCAGGCAAATCGGCGGATTTTGGAAGCGGCGGCAAAACGGCTGCACTGCGATTTTTCCAAGTTTGTGTGCAATATGGAGCAATACGGCAACACGTCGGCAGCTTCCATTCCGATTACCCTTGACGACCTTGTAAAAAGCGGCCGATTGCGCAAGGGAATGACAATAATAACCGTCGGCTTCGGTGCCGGATTGACGTGGGGCGGTGCCGTTATACGGTTTTAGCCGTACTGCGGCACGGCATAAACGGTAAGGAGCATTTATGAGTTTTGTATTTTTATTTTCGGGGCAGGGGTCTCAATTTAAGGGAATGGCACAGGATATTTGTGACGCACATCCGTGTGCCCGTGCCGTTGTGGATAAAATGAGCGCCATTACGGGTGAAGATATCGGTACACTTTTGTGGAATACCGAAAAAGAAGAACTTTCCCGCAGCGACAAAAGTCAATTGGCGATAACGGCTGTCGAATGTGCCGTGTGTGCCGTTCTAAAAGAAAAAGGAATTGTACCTTCGGCAGTTGCGGGCTTCAGCTTGGGGGAATTTCCCGCCCTGTATGTTTCGGGTATTTTGGATTTTGAATCCATGGTGCGCATTGTGCAACAGCGCGGCCGCATTATGCAAAAAGCCTGTGATGACATTGCCGCTTCATGTGCGGGAGCGCCGCAAGCGGGCGGCTGCGGCATGGCGGCCGTTATACGGTTGGAAGCGGAAACAATCGTTCAGCTTTTGGCGCCCTATTCCAACCCCGAAAGCGGTTCCGTTTTTGCCGCAAATATGAACAGCCCTGCGCAAACGGTTGTGTCGGGGACTGCATCCGGTCTTGACGTTGCCGAAAAACTGTGCAAAGAAGCCGGCGCCAAGCGCTTTATCCGTCTTGCGGTTGCAGGCCCCTTCCACTCGCCGCTTATGAAAGCCGCTGCGGTCGAATTTGAAAAAATCTTAAACGATTTTACCTTTGCCGACCCGAATATTCCGCTTTTTTCGAACGTAACCGGCAAACGGCTGACATCGGGCGCGGAAGCAAAACATAATGCGGTGTTGCACATTACGCATCCCGTGTTGTGGACAACGGAAGAAAAAGAAATCGCGGCATTTACGCAAGCGGAAAAAATCAATTCGGTATTGGAAATCGGACCGGGGAACACGCTGTGCAATTTGTGGCGCGACGGAGGCTATTCGCAGATTGCGTGTCTTCCGACGGGAACCGCAGATCACTTGAGTGCGGTTTTGGACGCGCATGGAGCTTAAAAACGGCGATTGCGGGTTTTATAATAGGTAACGGAATTTTTTATAGATGAGGTTTACAGTATGTTATTAAAAGGAAAAAAAGCGTTGATAACGGGTTCATCCCGCGGAATAGGAAAAGAGACGGCACGGCGTTTTATCGAAGAAGGTGCGGAAGTGTGGGGTTTGTGTACAAAACCTTCGGCCGCAAAATCCGAACTTGAAGCCATTGCCGCCGAAAAAGGCAGCTCATTTCATGAAATATACGCCGACTGCGGCGATGCGGCAGCTTTACGCGATACCGTAAAAAAAGCCCTTGAAGAATCGGGCGGTTTTGATATACTGGTTAATAATGCCGGCATTACCCGCGACGGCCTTTCGTTCCGCATGAAGTTGGAAGACTGGGAAGCCGTTTTACGTGTAAATCTTACCGGCGTTTTTATTGCGTGCCAAATCGTATCTTCGGATATGATCCGTAAGCGTAGCGGTTCGATTATCAACATGACCAGCATTGTCGGCTTACACGGTCAGGGCGGACAAGTAAACTACGCGGCAAGCAAAGCCGGTCTTATCGGCTTTACAAAAAGCCTTGCAAAAGAAACCGCCGGCCGCGGCGTTCGTGTTAACGCAATTGCCCCCGGCTATATCGAAACGGATATGACGGCGGCCGTAAACGAAGAAATGCGTAAAACATGGGTTGAAGGTATTCCGCTTAAACGTGCGGGACAGCCGAAAGATATTGCGGATGCGGCCGTGTTTTTAGCTTCCGACTTGTCGCAGTACATTACCGCTCAGGTTCTCGGCGTTGACGGCGGACTGGGGGCATAATCGGGCTTGTCTAAAAAGTCGGCTGCTTTTTAGACAACGTATCGAGTTAATGAAGCAAAGGTAAAACTGTGCGGCAGAGTTTCGGCACAAAGAAAAAGCTGCACAGCGAAGCGCGGAAGCCTTTTTCGGGACGGGTTTCTGCTGCAAGGAAGTTTTGCTTTTATTTTTAAGGAGAAAATATGAGAAGAGTTGTAATTACGGGCATGGGCGCGGTTACGCCTTTAGGCAACAGCCTCGATGAAACATGGAGCGGTATAAAACAGGGAAAAAGCGGTATCGGAAACATAACGGGGTTTGATTGTACCGACTATAAAGTTCAAATAGCCGGCGAGGTAAAAAATTTTGACGCCTCGCAGTTTGTCGACAAGCGCGATGCGCGCAAAATGGGACGGTTTACCCAGTTTGCGGTTGCCGCCGCTTTGCAGGCAATGAAGGACGCCGGTTTGACTAAAGAGACGATAGACGGCGACCGAACGGGCGTTATGCTAGGAAACGGTATCGGCGGATTCGAAGTGTATGAATCGTCCTTTAAAAAATACTTTGAGTCGGGGCCTGCCCGCATTCCTCCCATGACCGTTCCGTTGCTTATTCCGAACGAAGCGGCGGGAAACATCAGCATGCTTTTGGGAATCCACGGGCCTTCGTGGACTTTGTCCACCGCCTGCGCTTCGGGAACCGATGCACTCGGAAACGCCCTCGACATGGTTCGTTCCGGCCGCGTGGATATGTGTTTTTCCGGCGGAACCGAAGCCACCGTTACGGGATTCGGCATAAGCGGTTTTACCATTTTGCAAACCCTTGCCGCCGATTATAACAACGAACCGGCTAAAGCCTGCTGCCCGTTCGATAAAAAACGTTCCGGTTTTATTATGGGCGAAGGTGCGGGCATTTTGGTTTTGGAAGAATACGAGCACGCAAAAAAACGCGGGGCAAAAATCTACGCCGAATTTGCCGGTTACGGCGGCTCATCGGATGCCTATCACCTTACCAGTCCCGATCCTTCGGGAGAAGGCGGCGCCCGCGCTATGCGCAATGCCCTCAACGATGCCGGAATTAAGCCCGAAGACGTGCAGTATTACAACGCACACGGAACCTCGACGCCCATAAACGATCCTGCCGAAACTGCAATGATTAAAAAAGCGTTCGGCGATCACGCTTACAAGATGAAAATATCGTCGACAAAATCGATGATCGGGCACTGCTTGGGGGCAGCCGGTGCGATAGAAGCCATCTTTTGCGTTAAAGCGATTCAAGACGGATTTTATCCTCCGACAATCAATTTAACCGAACCCGATATTGAAGCCGGCTGCGATTTGGATTATGTTCCCAACAAGGGAATTGAAGGAACAATCACCTGTGCCGCCTCCGGTTCACTCGGATTCGGCGGACACAACGGCGTTGCCGTATTCAAAAAGGCGGAAGCATGAGTTTGACAAAAGATATAGAAAAATTGATACCGCACCGCAAGCCCTTTTTGTTTGTCGATGAAATCGTTTCGGCGGATGAAAAGGGCAGTGTGAGCGAACACGTGTTTACCGAAGAGGAATTTTTCTTTAAAGGACATTTTCCCGAATATCCGGTAGTGCCCGGCGTTATTTTAGTGGAAACCATGGCTCAGGCGGGCGGGGCGGCGCTGAGTTTTCAAAACGTATTCGAAAAAAATGCGCTGTTCTTTTTGGCGACGGTGGACAAAGTAAAATTCCGTTCGCAAGTGCGCCCCGGCGATAAGGTGCGTATGGAAGTAACCAATTTGCGTGTTTCGCCTCGCATGATAAAGCAGGCGGGCAAAGCCTTTGTCGGCGATACCCTTGCCGCCGAAGCCGAATGGATGTGCCTTGTAGGCAGCGCGCAATAATTCGGCCTAACCGCCATTATAGGAGTGAATAATGATTATAAAACCGATGGTACGCGGAAGCGTGTGTTTGAACGCTCATCCTGCAGGATGTAAAAAAGCCGTAGAAGATCAAATTGCATATACGAAAAAACAGGCTGCGTCTTATACGAAAAAGACTGCGCCTAAAAACGCCCTTATTTTGGGCTGTTCCAACGGATACGGTCTTGCAAGCCGCATTGTCGCCGCATTCGCTTACGGGGCGCCGACAATCGGTGTGTCTTTTGAAAAAGCCGGCACCGAAACAAAATGGGGAACTCCCGGCTGGTACAACAATTTGGCCTTTGATAAAGCCGCCGAAAAAGCGGCTTTGTTTTCGCACACAATAGACGGAGACGCTTTTTCCGATGAAATTAAACAAAGCGTAATAGATGCGGCAAAAAAGCGGAACATGCAATTCGATTTGGTGATTTACAGCTTGGCAAGTCCCGTCCGCACCGATCCGGACACGGGTATTATGCACAAATCGGTTTTAAAACCCTTCGGAAAAACCTTTACGGGAAAAACCCTTGATCCTTTTACGGGAGAGCTTAAAGAAATTTCCGCAGAACCCGCAAGCGATGAAGAGGCGGCGGCGACGGTAAAAGTTATGGGCGGTGAAGACTGGGAGCGCTGGATTAAAAAACTGTCCGAAGCGGGAGTGCTTGCGGACGGCTGTATAACCGTCGCTTATTCGTACATCGGCCCCGAGGCTACCCAAGCGCTGTACCGCAAGGGAACCATCGGTAAGGCAAAAGAACACCTTGAAGCGACGGCTCACCGCTTAAACGATTTTATGAAAAACGCTTCGGGCAAAGCTTTTGTGTCCGTCAATAAGGGACTTGTAACGCGCGCAAGTGCCGTCATTCCCGTCATTCCCCTGTACTTGGCTTCGTTATTCAAAGTGATGAAAGAAAAAGGCAACCACGAAGGCTGTATCGAACAGATAAACCGCCTTTTTTCGGACAGATTGTACCGCGAGGACGGAACGATTCCCGTCGATTCGGAAAACAGAATCCGCATTGACGATTGGGAACTCTCCGACGAAATACAAAAAGCGGTAGACGCCTTAATGGTTCAAGTAACGAGCGAAAACAGCGAGCGGTTAACCGATTTGGCCGGTTACCGGCACGACTTTTTGGCAACAAACGGATTCGACATTGAAGGCGTTGACTACGACGCCGATATTGCGCGTTTTGACGTCATATAAGCGGCAGCGCAAAAGGATTTTGTATGAAAGAAGAATTGATTTTAAAACTGTTTGAAAAATTTGAAAAAGGCAGCTCGGTTGTAATGCACATAAAAGAAGGAGACACCGAACTGCTTTTAAAAAAAGAGGGCGCCTTTCCCGAATCGAAAGCGCTTCCGGCCGCCGGCGGATCGCCCGTGCAAAACTTTTTTCCCGCACCGTTTTCCGCCGTTCCGCCTGCTGCCGCTCAAGACGCTTGCGTACAGCAGCCGGCTCAACAGCACGGAATTTCACAAGCGGCAAGCGATACCTCAACCGATTCCGTAGCGCCGGCCGACGATAAAAATCTTGTATTTGTAAAAAGCCCCATTGTCGGAACCTTTTACCGCGCGCCCTCGCCGGATTCTCCGCCCTACGTTGAAAAGGGTGCAACGGTGAAAAAAGGACAGCCGCTGTGCGTTCTTGAGGCCATGAAGATGATGAATACGCTTGAATGCGAATACGACGGAATCATCGAAGATATTTTGGCCGCCAACGGCGATTTGGTCGAATTCGATCAGCCTGTTTTTGCAATACGGGTAAAATAATGATAAAAAAATTGCTTGTCGCAAACAGGGGCGAAATCGCCGTGCGTATTATACGCGCATGCCGCGAATTGGGCATTAAAACGGTTGCCGTGTATTCAAGTGCGGATAAGGATTGTTTGCATGTGCAGCTTGCAGACGAGGCTTTTTGCATAGGCCCGGCTCCTTCGGCCAAAAGTTATCTAAACCGTGCCGCATTAATCACTGTCGCTTCAAGTACCGGCTGTGAAGCCGTGCACCCGGGCGTCGGCTTTTTATCCGAAAACGCCGAATTTGCACGCGAAGTGGAAAAAAGCGGTATGCGCTGGATTGGTCCCGATGCCGTCGTCATCGAAATGCTCGGCGACAAAGTGCAGGCGCGTGCAACCGCACAAAAAAGCGGCCTTCCTATAACGCCCGGCTCTGACGGAGCGGTTAAAAATGCCCGGGAAGGCGCGAAAATTGCCGAAAAATGTGGCTATCCGGTTATTATAAAGGCGGCTTCCGGCGGCGGCGGTAAAGGTATGCGCATTGTTTGGAAAAAAGAAGATTTGGCGGAAAATCTTGCAATTGCCTCCGCCGAAGCTCTGTCGAACTTTGCCGACGGAACCGTATATATCGAAAAATACCTCGTGGATCCGCGCCACGTTGAACTGCAAATTTTGGGCGACGGAAAAGGCGGAGTTGCGGTTTTGGGCGAACGCGATTGTTCCGTTCAAAAAAATCACCAAAAATTGATAGAAGAAAGCCCTTCTCCCGGCGTAAGCGACAAAATGCGTACCGCAATGTGCCGCGGAGCGGTAAAACTGTTTTCGTCGCTCAAATACCGCGGGGCGGGCACTATAGAGTTTTTGGTGTCGGGAAACGACTTTTATTTTATGGAAGTGAACGCACGCATTCAAGTTGAGCACCCCGTCTCCGAAATGGTAACGGGAACCGATCTGATCTGCGAGCAAATCCGCGTATGTACGGGTGAAAAAATGAGCGTGCCGCCCGAAATACTTCCCGTGCAAGGCTGGGCAATGGAAGCGCGTATAAACGCTTTTACCCCCGGCCTGATAAAAAATCTGCGCATTCCCGGCGGCAACGGTGTACGTTTTGACGGCTTTTTGTATCAGGGCTATAATGTGGTTCCTTTTTACGATTCCATGACGGCAAAACTCATTGTACACGGACAAAACAGGGCACACGCCATACAAAAACTTCTGTGCGCTTTGGACGAACTTCACATAGAAGGTATTAAAACGAATATCGACGAACAAAAACTGATTTTAAATTCGCCCCGCTTTCAATCCGGTAAATTCGGTACGGGCTTGTACGCCGAATTGTTTGAAAACAAGTAAAAATTAACGGAGGTGGTTATGGATTGTCCCCATTGCAAAGTGTCGCACGGCGAGGACGTTTTTACGGATAATTTAATGGTGTGCCCCCACTGCGGCTGCCATTTGCGCATAGACGCCGCACAAAGAATCGCCTATCTTGCGGATACCGATTCATTTAAAGAATTGTATCCGAATCTGAAAACAGGCAACCCCATTGAGATGGAAGGTTATGAAGAAAAAATCTCGGCGGCGGAAGCTAAAACTTCAATGAACGAAGCCGTTATTACCGGTTCCTGCACTATAAAAGGACGCAACGCATTACTCGCCGTTATGTCGTTCAATTTTATGGGCGGTTCGATGGGGTCTGTCGTCGGCGAAAAAATATCGCGCCTTATGCTTAAAGGTGCCGACGAAAAAATCCCCGTTATCATTTACGCAACATCGGGCGGCGCCAGAATGCAGGAAGGCCTTTTTTCGCTTATGCAGATGGCAAAAACCTCAAGCGCCGCCGCCGAACTCGATGAAAAAGGCGTTCCGCTTTTTATTATGCTGTGCGATCCGACCACCGGCGGTGTAACGGCAAGTTTTGCCATGCTCGGCGATATTATCGCCGCCGAACCGGGCGCCCTTATCGGCTTTGCAGGCCCGCGTGTTATCGAAGGCACCATCCGCCAACAGCTGCCCGAAGGGTTTCAGCGCGCCGAGTTTCAGCTGAAAAAGGGCTTTGTCGACTGCATTGTGCCCCGTCAGGAACAACGGCGCTTTTTTGCCCGAATGATAGACGCGCATTGCGCCTGTCTTAATGCAAAACCCGGAAAAAATACGGAGGCAAAAGCATGAGTGTCTTGGATCAAAATGAATTGTTAAACGGTTTACAGGATATTGCCAAACAATCGGGCTTGGATATAAGCGAAGAGCTGGGAAAAATAAATGCAAAGCTGCAAAGCTGCTGTTCGCTGTCGCGCACATGGGAACGGGTTGAACTTGCCCGCCACAGCGACCGTCCGCGCACGCTCGATTACATCGATATGATTTTCGACGATTTTACCGAACTGCACGGAGACCGCTATTTCGGAGACGACCCCGCTCTTGTCGGCGGCATCGGCTTTATAGACGGACGGGCGGTAACCGTTATCGGCAATCAAAAGGGGCGCAACCTGCGCGAAACGATAGACCGCAATGGTGGAATGGCTAACCCCGAAGGATACCGCAAAGCCCTGCGGCTTGCAAAACAGGCGGAAAAATTTCACCGTCCCATCGTTACCTTTATCGACACACAGGGCGCCTATCCGGGCTTGGGCGCCGAAGAGCGCGGCATCGGAGAAGCCATTGCCGTCAACCTGCGCGAACTGAGCCGTTTAAAAACGCCGATTATCTGCTTTATTATCGGCGAAGGCGGATCGGGCGGCGCATTGGGAATAGGCGTCGGCGACAAAATTTATATGTTGGAAAACGCCATATTTTCCGTCATATCGCCGGAAGGCTGCGCTTCCATTTTGCTGCGCGATTCCAGCCGTGCAAAAGACGCCGCCGTTATGCTTAAAATTACCAGCCGCGAAGTGCTCGGCTTAAAGGTTATAAACGGCGTTATAAACGAACCCGAAAACGGTGCCCACACCGACCCCGAAAAAGCCGCGGCAGCCGTCCGCACACAGCTTCTAAAAGATATTGCCGATTTAACAAAACGCGATCCTGCCGTACTGGTAAAATACCGCAGCAAAAAAATCCGTTCAGTCGGCTGTTTTACCGAATGAACCCCTTTATCGTGTATGCCGCCCGCTTTTGTTTTACAGTCCCGGCAGGAGGCCGGAAATGGTGTACGGTGGCAGAAAACGGTACAGGGATGTGGGCAAGAATTGTACCTCCCTGTACAATTCTTGCTTCGGGTTTTGTTCGCACAAAACCCGCTTACCTTCGGCCGTTTTCCGTCCTTATGTGGACGGACACTCCGTCCCTATGTAGACGGACACTCCGTCCTTATGTGGGCAAGAATTGTACCTCCGTGTACAATTCTTGCTTCGGGTTTTGTTCGCACAAAACCCGC
>CAUTRX010000003.1:0-13346 GCA_963540775.1 uncultured Treponema sp.
GTCCGCACCTGTGTAAGCTCCTTTTTCATGTCCGAACAATTCACTTTCCAAAAGCTGCTCCGACAAAGCGGCACAATTAACACGTACAAAGGGTTTATCCGCTCTGGGACTTTTTAAATGAATCCGTTCAGCCACCAATTCTTTACCGACACCGCTTTCTCCCAAAATGAGCACGGACGAATTGGTTTCGGCAACCCGCTCAATCACTTTAATTAAGTCAAGCACCACCGAATCGGCGGCGACAAACTGATGAAAATCGGTGCCGGCGGATATAGCCGTTTCAAGTTCCCGTATTTCGACCTTAGCCCGGCGGTAGGCTTGTGCATTTTGGTACGCAATACCGGCTTGCACGCTCAATAATTCCAAAATGGCCAAATCATCCCGATTAAATGCGATTCCGGCGGCTTTATTTAAAAGCTCTATGACGCCGATGCAGGTATTTTTGGAACGCAGGGGTACGGCAGCCATTGTTTTTGTCACATAGCCGGTTTTTTCCTGTACCGCATAAAAAAAACGCGGATCGTTAAGAACATTATCTATAATAAGCGATTTGTCGTTTTTGATAACCCAGCCGGCAATGCTGTCCCCGACGGCTACGGGAATCTCTTTTGCCTGCACACCCGCAGGCCCCAGCGCGACTTTAAATTTGAGCGTGTCTTTATTTTCGACCAATAAAAGCGAAGAAGCTTCACATTTAACAAGACGCATTGCCGATTCAAGAATATGCACCAGCAATGCGTCCAAGTCGAAGTAATTTTCATTTATCCGGGTGTTGATTTCAACGAGGGTATTGAGTTTTTCCACATCAATAGCATTCGGCGGCATATCAACATCCGGCAAAGCATCAACTTTGTTTGTTTTTGAGTAAATCGCCTAATGTAAACGCATCGCCGTCATCGTCATCCGAGGCCGACATATACTGTGCAATTTCCTCACGCTGCATTTTTTTCTTAAACTCTTTAACCGAAAAAGCCGCTTTTTGTTTATCGGGATTAATTTCAACAACATACACATTGATTTTGTCACCCTCTTTGTACTTTTTCAGTGCATCTTCATACGATTCGTCCTTATTTTCGGTAAGGTTCGCTTTGTTTACCAAGCCTTCAATACCGCCTTCTACACGGACAAAAAGCCCGAAGTCGGTAATTGAAACAATCTCGCCTTCAATGGTCGAGCCGGTAGGATGAGCTTCGGCAAAGGGCTTCCACGGATCTTCGGTTAAGTGTTTTACGCTCAAGCGGATTCTTCTGCTTTCAGGATCGTTTTCGGTAACAATAACTTCAATTTCCTGATCGACGGCCAATTCGCTTCCCGGATGCTTAACCTTCTTTTTCCACGAAAGATCTTCGGCGGGCAAAAAGCCGTCAATTCCTTCTTCAAGCTGCACAAAAGCGCCCGCATTTGTCAGCTTTACCACTTTGCGCGTTAAACGCGTACCCACCGGGTACGTCTCGCCGATGGTATCCCAGGGGTTATCGGTAACCTGCTTTAAGCCGAGCGACACACGGCCGGCTTGAATGTCGTAGCCTAACACCATGCATTCAACTTCATCTCCGACTTTTACCACATCGCCGGGTTTGTTGATTTTGCGCACCCACGAAAACTCGCTGATATGTACAAGACCTTCAATACCTTCTTCAAGCTCGATAAAGGCACCGAAATCGGCCAATTTTGTTACGCGGCCTTTTACGATGTCGTTTACATGATATTTGTCTTCAAAATGCAGCCACGGATCTTCGCTGAAATGCTTAAGCGATAAATTGATACGCTTTTCGGCCGGATTTAAGCGGATAACTTTCAGCGTAATTTCCTGGCCTTTTTTTACAAAGTCTTTAGGGCGCGTTACGTGTCCCCAGCTCATATCGTTTATATGCAACAAGCCGTCAAATCCGCCCAAATCGATAAAAGCGCCGAAACTGGTAAAGCTTTTAACCGTTCCATGTACCGTATCGCCGATGGACATATTGTTAAAAAACTCGTCGCGTTTTTTTTCGACACTTTCTTCAAGGTACTTGCGTCGGTTTACAACCACATTGGCTTTATTGTCGGAATACAAGCGTTCCACATAGAATTTACTTTTTTCACCGATAAGTTTTTCGGGTTTTTCGACTTTTTGACAATCGGACTGGCTTATCGGTAAAAACGCGCGTATATCGCTGCCCAAATTGACTTCAAAGCCGCCTTTTACCGCTTTTTCTATCGTGCCGTCCACAGGCGTTTTATCCTGCAAAGCTTGACGCAGATTTTTCCACAGTTGCTTTACGTCGGCTTTTTGTTTTGAAACGATGACTTCACCGTGCCTGTTTTCTTTTGCAATCAAAACGACACTCACCGTGTCGCCGACTTTCGGTAATTCCGAAAACTCCGATGTCGGGATTTTTCCTTCCGATTTATATCCTACATCGACAAACACCTGTTCGGGCGTTACCTGTATAACCGTGCCGTCTACAAGCTGACCTTCTTCAAGCGTTTCGAGGCTTTTAAGATACTCTTCCTGTAATTGTGTCTGAATGTTTTCCGTGGAGCTGCGGGGCTCATTCATTGTCACTTCCGTCTGTTCCATATTAAACCCTTGTATGTTAATTTTGCTACTTATTATCTCACAAACCTGCTCAATGGTCAAGTGTGTCGTATCAATATAACAAGCGTCCGCAGCGATTTTCAAAGCCCCCTCGGACTTTGCTTTATCGACGGCGTCGCGTTTTACAATAGCGGCTTTAATTTCTTCGAGTGTAAGATCGCTCACCCCCTGACTAAAGCGCCGCTGTGCCTGCGCGTCGGCGGAAGCGTCCAGATAAAATTTGCAGTCCGCATTCGGAAAAACGACTGTTGTCATATCCCTTCCCTCACAGACAAAACTTAAAGACTCTGTAATACCGCGCAGTTTTTCGTTTACAATATGCCTGAGAGGGACAATGCAGGACACTTGAGCGGCATGGGCATCTACGGCGTCGGAATGAAGTTCATCGTCCACATCTTCGCCGTTTAAAATGAGGCGTTCGTTGATATAATCGAGCCGTAAATCGCGCGCACAGTCCAATACCGCCTTTTCGTCGTTCAAATCGATTTTTGCGCGCAACAGGGCAAGAGTAATGCCGCGGTAAAAACTTCCCGAATTTAAAAACGCAATGCCGAATCGCTTTGCAATCAGTTTTGCTACCGTACTTTTTCCGGTTCCCGCAGGTCCGTCAATTGCCACAACCATAACCACTCCCATAAAACTCAAATTAAAGCGGGCGCTTTGTTTTAGGCGACCGCTTAAAAAACCGGCAGAGATATTTCAGCCGGTCAAACCATACCGTAAAGCTTCAATACGCGCTCAAAAGGCGGCACTCTTCTTCATTCAATTCCCGAAAAGCGCCTTCCGCCAAATTCTCCATAGATACGGCACCGATACGCACACGTATAAGAGAGCGTATCGGTATTTCAAAATGCGCGAATACGCGCCGTATTTCGCGGTTTTTCCCCTCGGTCAGTACAATGCGCACCGTCCGTGCCGAACCTATCTCCGCTTTTCGGCATTTATAAAAAACGCCTTCAATACGGATTCCCTTTTCAAAGCGGAGTACCAATTCTTCGGGAACGGGAACAGTCGTTTTTACGATATATTCTTTTTCGATACCCGATGACGGGTGCGAAAGCCGCTTTGCAAATTCGCCGTCGTTTGTAAAAATAATCAAGCCCGAAGAAAACATATCGAGCCGTCCGACATTGTAAAGACGTTCGGAAAAATGAGGCGCCAAAAGGGATGCAGCGGTTTTACGCCCTTTTTCGTCCGACATGGAACACACATAGCCTGCAGGTTTATGCAACAGCACGTACACAAGCCGCTGTTCGGCTTTCATTAAAACGCCGTCAAGCCGCACTTCGTCGTTTGCGCCGACCTTTGTACCGGGCGCCGTAACGGTTTTACCGTTGACGCTCACACGTCCTTCGGCTATAAACGTTTCGCAGGCTCTGCGGCTCGCCGCTCCGCAGCGGGCAAGATAGAGCTGTAAGCGTATCGGATTATCCTGCGCTGCGGTAACGGCGGCGCTCTCTTTTGTTTCGGGCGGGGACTCAGCGCGCAAGTTCAAACCGCTCGCTTTCCGTTTCGTCCAATTTAGGCAAATCGGCGATAGTATTTAATCTGAAAAACTTCAAAAATTCTTTAGTGGTTCCGTATTGGGCCGGCTTTCCGGGAACGTCTTTTTTTCCGACTTCTTTAACCAAATTACGCTCAATCAGCAAGCGGATCATATTGTCGGCGGCAACACCGCGGATAGCTTCTATTTCGCCGCGGGTTATCGGCTGAGAATAAGCGATAATCGACAGCGTTTCCATCGCGGCTCGCGAAAGTTTACCTTCACTTTTTTTGCCGTAGCGTTCGCGCAAAAACGACCATAATTCTTTTTTCGGGGTAATAACCCAACCGCCCGATATTTGCTCCAATTCAATTCCCGAATCGGCATTTTTATAGCGCTCGCGCAAGCGCTCAATCACCTCCGTCACCACTTCTTTGGACAAATCGGTGATACGCGCAAGCGCCTCCGCATTTAAAGGTTCGCCTTCAAGATAAAATACCGCTTCGACAAGCGCCGTTTCTTTATCAAAATCCACTCGGTAACTCCGCTTTGCCCGGGCATTTACGCCGCCAGTACAGGTCTTATTTTTATATCTCCGAACATACGGTTTTGGTAGATACATGCCGTTTTGAATTTAACGGCTTCCAATATTGCCATAAAAGCGCACACAATGTCCATAATATTTCCCTTGCGTACCACCAAATCGGTAAAAAAGCATTCGCCCTTGTTTTCGAAAAATTCATTCATAAGCGTGATTTTTTCGCTCACCGAAATCTCTTCGTACATGCTCATAATCTGCTCATGCGAATAAGTGCTCACAAGACGTGAAAATGTTTTCATAAGCGCCCACGTGTCGATTTTTTCCCACAGCTCATCTTCTTCAAAAGGAAGCACACGCTGAATTTTTTTGCGTTCCAAAGTCCATTCGGATTCCTGTTCTTTTTCTTCCATAAGAACCGACAGCTTTTTGAATTTTTGATATTCAATCAACTTATCGACCAACTCCGCGCGCGGATCTTCCGGTTCCTCGTCGGAAAAATCGGTTTCGACGGGCAAGAGCATGCGCGATTTTATATACAAAAGATCGGCAGCCGTTGCATAAAAATCGGTTACACGCTCCAAATCGGTTGTAACCGCATAATCGAGGTATTCCAAAAATTGTTCGGTTATTTCGCCGATGGGAATATCGTAGATATTCACTTCATTTTTTTTGATTAAAAAAAGCAGTAAATCGAGCGGCCCTTCAAATTGTTCCAGCTTAAAAACGGCACCCCCTTCGGTATCCGCCGGTCGTACTTCGTTCACACAAACCTCCTGCATCGGCCTTAAAAAAGGGTATCCCAAACCCGAGGGCTGCCGAAAAAAAACGGCTTTTCCGGTGAGCTCTTCTTTATAGAACAAAAGGACTGCAAAACTTTTTTACACCGCTTAGGCCGATTTTTTTTAAGCAGTGTTCGTATAAAACCCTCTCTTTACTGTCGGCAAAAAACGGTAAAATCTCAAGCATGGGAGCAAGAATAAAAGCGCGTTCACAAAGGCGCGGGTGCGGAATTTCCAATCGTTCGGTGTTGATTACCTGCCCGTAAAACAGCTCGATATCGATATCCAAAGTGCGCGGTCCGAAACGCCGTTCACTCTCGCGCTTGCGCCCGTAATCGCACTCGATTTTTTGTGTTATATCCAAAAGCTCAAGCGGACTTCCGTCGAAAAAACCTGCCGCCGCCATATTGTAAAACCGGTTTTGATCGGTTACGTACATGGGGTCGGTTTCGTAAACGCAGGAAAAACGTATGCCGGACAAAACCTTCGATAAAGCGCGGCAGGCATTTTGCAAAATAAGACAGGGCTGCATTACATTTTCGCCCGACACAAAGGGGCTGTTCGAACCGAGCCCCAATACCGCCGCACTTTTCATGTTCAGAATAAGTCTCCGGCTGCAGGAGACGCGGGGGTGTGAGCCGGCCGGGCTGCTGACTCCGCACTCGGAGCACCGGCAGAGGCTGTTTGCACACTCGTCTTCGCCGGAGCAGGCTCGGCGGCCACTGCATGTTGCGCAGCGGGGGCAGCGCTTTTAGCGGCTGAAGACGCTGCACGTTCTTTTTTGACAAGCACTTGACCGGGAAAAAGTTTTTCGCGTATTTTTTTCTCGATATCTGCCGCAAAATCGGTATTTTGAGTTAAAAAGGCTATGGCATTTTCCCGCCCCTGTCCGAGTTTTTCTTCCGCAGTTGTATACCACGCACCTTTTTTATCGATAAAGCCGTGTTTTACCGCCGAATCGAGTAAACTTGCAACCGAAGAAATACCCTTACCGAACATTATATCCAACTCAACCTTTCTGAACGGAGGAGCTACTTTGTTTTTTACCACTTTTACGCGCACACGGTTTCCGACCGCGTCTTCTTCACCTTTTGCATCGATCGATTCGATACGGCGCACTTCCAGACGGACGGACGAATAAAACTTAAGCGCGTTACCGCCGGTAGTGGTTTCAGGATTGCCGAACATAACGCCTATTTTCATGCGGATTTGATTGATAAAAATCAGCAGTGTTTTTGACTTTCCGATGATGGCGGTCAACTTGCGTAAAGCTTGACTCATAAGGCGCGCCTGCAACCCCATGTGGGAATCGCCCATATCCCCTTCAATTTCGGCTTGAGGAGTAAGGGCGGCAACCGAATCCACAACGATGACGTCCACCGCGCCGGAACGCACCAAACTTTCAGCTATTTCCAGCGCCTGCTCTCCCGTATCGGGCTGGGAAACCCACAGTTCGTCGATATTTACGCCTAAACCTTTTGCATACACCGGATCCAAAGCGTGCTCGGCGTCGATAAACGCCGCAATGCCGCCCATCTTTTGCGCCTCGGCAATAGCGTGCAGCGTAAGTGTCGTTTTTCCCGACGATTCGGGGCCGTACACTTCTATAACGCGGCCTTTGGGATAACCGCCTATGCCCAGCGCTTCGTCCAGCAAAATCGAGCCGGTAGGAACAACATCGATACCGGCCGCATTCGCTGCGGTTCCCAATTTCATAAGAGAACCTTGACCGAATTGTTTTTCGATTTGCAGCCGCGCAGCCTCAAGCGCTTGCAGTTTTCCCTGTGTATCCGCAGCTGCGGGTATTTCATTCATCACTTTCGCCATTTCGATAGCCTCCGCCATATTTATAGGTGTCGTTGTGTAAAAAACAGCGGTTTAAAAAGCGCCGTTTCAAAACCGTCCGTCATTTTTTTCCGGGAAACAGTTGATGCACCGATTTTCCCTGTAAAATAAAACGTCCGTTTTCATCATGTATTTTTGCCAAAACCCGAATCGGTAAAGTCGTGTCTATATGTACCGGCTGTTCCAAAATTAAAGGAACAATGCCTTCTATTTTTTCCATTGTGTCGTAGCCGACCAGTAAATCGCAGCGATATTCGGTTTCGCTTTGCACCGCATTGGTCACCCTGCCCGTCCACATAACCCAGCAATCGGCATACAGCCACGGTTGCGCCTGCACTTGCGCATAGGTATATTCATCAATCGCCGAATCGAAAGTAGGTTCGGTTAAATACCCCATCAATAAACGCGCCTTTTCGATAATTGCAGCCGAAGCGTTCGAATTCAATATGCGGTTTATTTCCGTTTGGGCGGCATTATCGCGGTAGTTTTGAAAATAAAGCTGCGCATCTTCGTAGGCTTTTTCCACTTCTTTTTTTGTCAGCATAAGACGGAATGCCGAAGCAGCCGTATCCTGCACCAGCGGGTTCTCTTTTTCCGCCGTACTTAAAACCAACGGAGCAAGGTCAGCCCTGTGTTCTTTCGGTACATGAAAGAATTTAAACGCAAAAAAAGCGCCGAACGCAATAAGCAGCACAATCGGACTGCACAATATATAGCGCCATAACGGGCGCATTTTAAGCGGAGGGTACAAGCATCCTATTTTTCCCGTACGCACATAGTTTACAAGCGATTCATTTGTGCTGTTTTTTTTTATAAAATCGAGCGCACGCTTTGCAATACGGTTTGAACTGTCGTACTCCTGCACTTCAAGATAATATTCAATTGCTTTGTTTATTTCGCCGCGCCGCAAAAAAAGCAAAGCCTGCGCATTGAGCAATTCCGGATCGGTCATTTTTAAGGCGCGCGCTTTCTTATAGTAGAGTTCCGCTCCGCCTATATCACCGACATACAAACAGGCGGTTGCCAAAAGATAAAAAAAGCGGAAAGATTCGCGGTAATCTATCGAAAACGGTTCCAAAACCTTTATAGCTTCGGGAAAACGCCGTGCAGCAAGCAAACGTTCCGCCTTTTTTAAAATATCCGAACGCATACAATCATTGCCTCAACTTTAAAAGCGCTGCATCGACTTCGGCGTTTAATTTTGAAATTTCGTCGGCACTCGCCGATGAAGGATCGGCTTCCAATTCACGGATACGCAAAAGCAGCGACCGTATATACGCATCGCTGTCCCCCTGCAATCTGTCCGGCTGAGGCGGCGGAGCCGCAAAAGAAGTGCTGTCATCCGCGTATGCATCCGGTACAGAGTGCGACAAAGAAGGATTTTTTAAAACCGCTATATCCGCAGGTACGCGCTTTCCGGCTGCAGTGGTAATATAAAAACGCACTTTCAATTCTTCTTCCGGATTTAAGCGGCGCGGCTCCCACAAAACGGAAACGGCCGAGTTATTATACGAATGGATTGAATCGAATTTACGCTCGGGTACCAAAGACGGCACCCACACGGGAACCGCGAGTACGTCTTTATTGGCAATCGCCGCCGTTTGAATTTTCGTTATGTCTTTTCCCCACAGTAAAAGGCGCATAGCGACTTCACCGTCCGCAGACTGAATCCATTGTTCGCGGCTCATATCGTTAAAATAACATTCCGAAGTCACCGAATCGCGCAAAGCCGTAGAAAAATGCCGCAGCGAATTTTCTCCGAGCCACGTATCGAAAACAACTTTCAGTCCCGTCAAACGGGGGACGTCATCTATGTTCAAAAGCGAGGTATCTATACGTACACTGTCGATTTCGCGGCCGTCCGAAGAAAAAAACGTAAAATCGATTTTACACACAAGGCGGTTTTTTACTGCAAATACCAGTTTTGCCCCGTCCTCCGTTTTTTCCGAATGAATGCGGACGCCGCCGCTTCGGGTTAATTTTTGAATGTTTTTTTCGAACAACACATAAAAACCGGAATTAAGACTGTAGCGTTTTGCGTCCAGCAAAGACACGTAAGAACCGTGCACGTTTTTACGGTACAGAAAAAAACTGCCGTCATAATCTTCTATAACAAGCCGCAGTTTTCCCGATTCCGTATCGACATCCGCACACAAAACGGCACAAAGCGACACGAGAAAAAAACAGCAAAACAGTATGCGTTTCATATCAAAATCCCTCCTGCGGCCGGATCATTGTTTCGAGTTCCCGCGCTTTTTGCTTTAATTCGTTCAGCAGTTTATCCGAAACGCCCCCTTTTGCGCCGGCGGCAGTTTCGCTCGTATGCGCCGCGGCTTCAGACGCCGTAAGTAAATCCTTTATCCGCGTGTTAAGTGCGGAATTGCGCGCGTGCTCTTCATCGTAGGCTTTTTGCAGCGCCTCTATATGTTCTTCGAGATTTTGCACCGTCTGTTTTAAATCGGCAGCTTGTTCGCTCTGTATCGTTTTTGCGCGCCGCTCGTATTCTTCCCGAGCGGCAGCCGCCTCTTCTGCGGTAACGCGCAACAAATACAACAACTTTTCTTCGCGCTCGCGCTGTTTCAGCAATTCGATGCGGTACACGCTTTCGGTGTATTTTTCGCTGTTTTCGTACCCGTCAACCACCCGCTGATATAAAGGCAGGGCACGCGCATATTCGTACTGACGGTAAAAGGATTCGGCAGTCCAAAACAGCGCTTCCCCCGTAAGCGTGTGCTCGGGGTAGCGCTCACAAAATGCCGTAAAGCCCTTCGCCGCTTGTTCGTAGCGCTCAAGAGCGAAAAGCGCCAAACAGCCTTGATATTCGACATTGGGTACATATTGACTTGCCGAAAACCGGCGCACAAAAATATCGCGGTCACGCAAAACAGCCTGATAATCGCGCACATTCATTTCGGATAAAATCATCAGCAGCCACACCTCTTCCGAAGAAGTTTCGGCAAGCCCTGCGGCTTTACGCAAAAAAAACAGCGCATTCGACCAGTCGTTCTTTTTGTACGCTTCAAGACCGTACACCAAATCTTCCCCGTAACCACGCGGGCTCACCGTTTGAGTAGGCGCTTCCGTCATCTTTTTCCGCGGAATCGGACCGCTTAAAGTTTGCACTTGCGCCGCAGCGAGGGCGCACATCAGCAGACATATGCACACCACAAAAAATATGTTTCCCGATTGTACTTTCATTTGTTTTGATTCTCCCAATTGAGCGTTCCATCAAAAAAAGCCGAACCGGAAACAATAACATCAACCCCCGTTTGAACAACACGCTCCAAATTGTCTCCGTTTACTCCGCCGTCAACCGATATAAGATAAGAATATCCTTCACGTTCACGAATTTTTACCAAAGCGGGAATCTTATCCAAACACAACGGAATAAGCTTTTGCCCGCCGAAGCCCGGATTTACGGACATCACCAAAATCAAATCGACATAAGGCAGCACGGCTTCCAACGCGCTTACGGGCGTAGACGGCACAATGCTGACCCCCGCTTTTTTACCCAGCGAATGAATGTGTTCAATCAAGCGGTGACAGTGTATTACGTTTTCCCAATGGAAGGTTATATAATCCGCCCCGGCCTTCGCAAAAGATTCCACATGCAGTTGCGGGTTGTTGATCATAAGATGCACATCGAACGGCAATTTTGTAATCGGCCGCAAAGCCTTTACAATCGGCTGCCCGAAAGATATATTCGGTACAAAAGAACCGTCCATCACATCTATGTGAACCCAAGCGGCCCCAGAAGACTCCATTAACCGTACGGATGAAGCAAGATCGGTAAAATCCGCCGACAAAATGGAAGGGGCAAGTAAAAGCTTTCTCATGTCGTATATAGTAGCAAACAAGCGTAGTTATGTAAATGGGTAGCAGTTTAGTCAATCCCCGTAATTGACTAAAAATGTCTAATCTGCGATAATGATACAGGTATTATGGGTATTCCGTCCGAGACAGGATTGGCCGCAGCTTTTAATTCGCTCAAAGAGGGGAATCCCCGAAAGGCAAAAGCGGTACTTGAACACACACTTTCGAATGACCTTGAAAATAAGGAAGTTATATTCGCCTTAAAATGCGCGAATTACTGGTACGGCATAATTGAAAGTACCGAGTCGATGCAGGATGCATATCAGCGTGCTGAATTGCTGTTGACTCAATGGAAGCACTTCAGCGCCTATATACGGCAGGCGGATGTTTTTGAACGGGCTTTATATGCGGTAAAAAAGGGCGTATGTGAGGCGGCGTTACACAATTACCGCAGCATGCTGAATGAAAAAAACAACACTTTAAGGGCCGAGATGCTGGCTAAGGCGGGATTATGCAATAAGCTGTTGGGCGATTACGAAGCGGGAATAACTTTGCTTCAGGAAGCCAATACACTCAGCCCCGGTTCCGCCGACATTCTTGCGGAATTGGCCGACTGTTACGCGTTATGCGGCGAAGAAAAAACGGCAAAAGTGCTGTTCCGTGAAGCTTTTTTTGTAGAACCGGGAAAAATCGACAATTCCTTTTTGGAATCCGAATTGTTTTGCCGCCTTGCCGAACGGACTGCAGCCAAAGGCTACAGCGGACGGGTTTTACAGGAGTGGATTCCGGTATACGGCGTACTGTACGGCGTATTCAACATAAAGCGGGAATTGCGGGCGCTTGAAGCGGGAAAACTCAAGCAAGCGGTTTTCGCACTTGAAAATGAATTAAAAGAAGCGGGAAATGAAACCGAACTGCTCGTGCCGCGTCTTATAAACCGTTATTTTTGGCTTATAGATCACTATATGACCACAAACGGCGAACGCACCCGCATAAATGAGCTGTTGTTAAAGATTAAATTGTTGGACAGTTCAATATATGATATGTATACAGTGTAGCGGGCAGAATATATAGCAAGGAGAAAAATATGTCGGAAACATTGATTAAATCCGTTCAGGATATGTTGAATGAAGAAAAATGGACACGGGCGGCAATCGGGAATTATACCAAAAACCATTTTATAGAACTTGCCGGCGTTGTCGAAAAAGCGCGGGCGGAAAACTGCATGGATGAAGTTCAGGATGCCTGCAACGAACATCTTTCTCACACAAAAAACAGTATTATCGCTTTGTATATTTCGGGAATGCTGGGACTGAAAAAAAAGACTCTCGACAATTCGCCGCTTATATCGCTCGTAAATATTTTTCAGGATAACCGCAAAAATCCCATCGTCGTCTATCTGTGCGAAAGTATTCTCGACGAAGACGAAAGCAATAAATTCGCTTTACGCACTTTGGCAAATGCCTACCGCGAAGAAGGCAGCGAAAAAATCTGGGACATATACGAAAGTTTGGTAAAACTCGACTACGAAGAAGCCGACATTGCAAAAATTTTAGCCGAAAAATACGAAAAAGACGGCAACATGGAAGATGCCGTCGATTACTATAAAAAAGCGCTTGTGCGTTACGTAAACCGCAAAACGGTAAATCAAATTAAAGAAATATGGACAAAACTGGTTTCTTTAATTCCTCAGGAAATCGACTTTTTTTATCTTGTGCAGCGCAAAATCGCAAAATCCATAAGCGATGTCCGAAGCGCCGCATTAATGCAGGAAGTTTTTGTTTATTACAAGGATAAACAGGAATGGGATACGGCTATCGACATTATAAAGCTCATTTTATCGGTGGACGAAAAAGACCCTGCGGCACGAAGAGAGTTGGTCGAATGTTTTCGCGGAAAATACGCCGACCACAGCCAGCTTGAAGATTACATCCGCATTTCGAATTTAACGCAAAGCTGGCGCAATGTTTTTGAAGCTATCAGCGACTTTGAAAAACACATCGCCTTTGACGCAAAGAATTTCGTATTTCACCGCTCATGGGGCGTCGGCCTTATCCGCAAAGTAAAAGACGATGAGATTTTAATCAACTTCGGAAAAAAATTCGGTGTGCGCACCATGTCGCTTAAAATGGCGGTCAATGCGCTGCAGCCCTTGCACAAAGATCACATCTGGGTTTTAAAAGCGACAAAGTCGAAAGAAGAATTGGCAAAGATGATTAAAGCCGACAAAGCGTGGGCTTTAAAGGTTATTATAAAAAGTTTCGGCAATAATTGCGACTTTAAGCGCATAAAAGCTGAATTGGT
>CAUTRX010000004.1:0-12392 GCA_963540775.1 uncultured Treponema sp.
TGCCCTGAACGGGGTTTCTCTCCCCCTTCCAAAAATAAAATTAATAGGAAGTACAATTCTTGCCCAAAGACCTCTTGCATAAAATAAAAAAGAGGTATATCTTTTGTTAGTACTGACTAAGTACACTATTATCAATAAGGAGTTTCATGATGAAAAAAAATGCAACACAAAGTGTAAAGACACTGTTCGTCACAGTGGCCTGTGCAGGGCTGCTGCTTGCTTTTCTTAGCGGCTGCGGAGATATTAGCAGAGGAGGATCTTCCGAGAACCGACTGCTCGAATTTAAGTTGGAAAAAGCACACAATCCCGGCTTGGCATCCGATGTTATCGGAACCATCAACGAAGCTGCAAAAACCGTAACGCTGATAGCACCGAACGGTACCGACGTAGCCAAGTTAAAGGTGACTTTTAGCGCCAGTAAAGGAGCAATGGTCTTTGTAAAAGACGCCTTGCAGCACAGTACCATAACGGAAAACGATTTTACATACCCGTTCCGCTTTTATAACGTAATAGCGGAAAACGGTTCCAAGCAGGAATACATGGTGCAAATTGAAGTTGCCCCCGCTTCGGGAAATTTTACCGGTAAAAGACTTGCCTCATTCGATTTTAAAAAAGACATAAATCCGGGACTGTCCGAAGATGTTCTCGGTATCGTCGGGCTCAACAGAACTAAGACTGCAGGCTATGTTTTTGCAAAATTCCCCGCAGGTACGGCAGAAGCGACCATTAAAGCGCTTAAACCTACATTTACGGCAAGTCACATGGCAAAAGTGACGCTCACCGACACGGGTACGGAACTGACAAGCATGCAAACGGCTGCGGATTTTTATAATTTAACCGTCGGTACCAAACTCACGGTAACCGCACAAGACGGCGGAACCACTCCGTATAACGTAGCGATAGAAATCGACTTGCCCAAAGCCTCCAAAGATGAAGTGGAAAAGTATTTCGGCTCTTACTACACTTTTATAGCGGCGTTGAACAGCAAAGCGATTATTGTGCTTGAATGGGATAAAGTTACCCTTTATTCGACGGCAATGAGCATGGACTACAAAAATATGGAATGGGAAAAAAAGGACGACGGCTCCTACACCTGTACTACGTATAAAAAGAAACTGCCCCAAATTAAAAACGCGTACGGTAAAGGCGGCTATGACTTTATCCAAACAGGGGACAAAATTACCGTTAAAACCAATATCATGGGTGGCGATGTAACGGCTACAAAAGGACCCGATTTTACGTGGTCTGAAGGAAGCGAATATAAACAGGTATCGCTGCATATCTGATTCCTGCAGTGTGTACTGTGTTTTTTAGCGGGCGGCGCCTGTGTTTGCTGTCCGCATAATATAAAGTTTCTATACGATAAAGGAGTATTAAAATGAAACGGAGTAAAATCGTTTTTGCATGTGTATGTGCATGTATGGTTTTTGCTGTCTTGAGCGGATGTAACAACGTTTTGAATAATGGAAAGCCGTCCGTCGGTGGAAATGCGGGAGGAGGGGGCACACTGCCGCCTACCAGACCCGCGATACCCGAGGGAATTGTCGAAAAAGACTTCTCTCAGCTGTCGGCGGCCGACCAAGCGGAAATTGCGAGCCTCTACGGTTACTATTGGGCGGACGACGGCACGAGGAACGAGTGTCCCGCAATCGACGCCACAAAGCTTGCCGTGTATAACGGAAACGCTTTTATGAGCAGGAGTTTTGAAAACTTCCGCTGGGGCAAGATCTCCGCTTCGCAATGGGTGTGTTTTTCGTACGCTTCCGATGAGATGGCTTATGCGCCCGATGACAGAAGATTCATCTTCGTCTTTGCAAAAGACGGCAACGGTACACCGTATCTGTGGGATCGCATTGTATTAATGGGCGAAGGCTATTTCGGACCGTATATAAAAGGCAAAACTCCCGACACGTTTGAAGAGAGCGGCGTAACCTATTACCGGTATGATGACAAGTCTCCCAAATTGGTCGAGCCGACGCCTAAATGACGGAGAAACAAACATGAAAAAAACTGTATTGATTGCAGGGGTGTCGCTTATGCTGTGCACCCTGCTCGCAGGCTGTTACATTGATGTACCCTCTAAAGCACGGGCAAAAGGAAAAGGGACGTCCGACTTGCCGCCGACCGAGCAGGCGGAAATCGCAAGTCTGTACGGCTACTATTGGGGGCTGGAAGGAGGGAAGAAAGAACCGTGTATCGCAGTCGGCGATAAAAAGCTTATTTCGTACTCGCATGCCATGAGTTTCAGCTACACGAACCTTCTTTGGAATAAGGTTTCGCCTTCGGAGTGGACATGCACTTCGTACGCTAAAGACGACGAAGATTACGATCCCGAGGACAGAAAAATTGTTTTGACGTTTAAAAAAGACGGCGGTACGTGGAAGCTGCATGAGTCGTTTGTTAAACCGATGAGCACAAAATACGAATCGTTTACCAAAGGCAAAGCCCCTACAAAGATTACGGAGGGCGGTAAGGATTATTACGTATACAAAGTCGGCGATCCTTTGTCTATTAAAATGCTGGCACCGATGCCCAAATAAAAGCGGGAACGCATCGGCTGCAGCGTGTGCGGCCGATGCGCATCAATAAGAATTGTGTAATCATACTAAGGTGTGTGTTATGAAAAAGAGTATAAGTATAAAGGTGGCCACCGTGTGCAAGGCCGTTTTTGCAGGAATGTTGCTTGCCGTATTGGCAGGTTGTCCGAATAATGCAGGTCCTTCGGGAAATGCCGGTTCGGCGGATAACGGAGGCCATTCAGGAGCTGCCGGGGCGCTGATGTCGTTTGCATTCGAAAAAAGCGTTAACCCTTTTCTGGCCGCCGACATAATCGGCGTAATTGATCAAACGGCAAAAACCGTTACCGTAACGGTACCGGTTGCTGCATATAAAAATACTGCCGGCCAAAAAGGAAACAGAAAATTTAAAGCAAGCTTTACCTTGCAAGACCCGAAAGCAAAACTGTACAAAGGCACAAAAGAACAAATAAGCGGTGTAACGGAAAATTTGTTTATTAAAAACGCCGAATTCAGAGTTGTACCCGAAAACGGCTCTGCAACAACGTATGCACTGCGCATCAAAATAGAATATGCTACACCGTCTATACCGGACGGTGCTGCCGATACGGTAAAGCAATTTTACGGCACATACGGTTATAACGCCGATGAAAAAAAGGTAACCGGAATACTGTACTTTGACAATCAAAAGTATAAAACAGTCGTTGTCTGCGATGAGGAAAAGTTTATCAGTTATTCGCTAATGGGCTCGCTGTATACAAACATGAGGTGGGAAAAAGTGTCCGAAACCGAATGGACATGCAAAACCTACCACAAAAATGATTTGGATCAAAAAACACCATCGCTTACGGCGACTTTTAAAATCGGTCCGGACGGTAAAGTTACCTGTAAACAAGTTATAAATGCGATGGACAATGCACCCGGTAATGAAATGCCGAAAGAAAACGGCCGTTACGTATGGGCTGCCGATGACGGGAACGCTTTTAACAATCCTACCATACAATAATGTTCGGCACTTTTCCTTAGACGGACGGGCTAAGTCCTGCAAAATAGTATAATGCGGGTGTCCGATAAAAAAAAAACGTACGAATGAAACACAAGCCCCCTCTAAAAACCGAGGTTTTTAGAGGGGCTTTTTATACCGGCTACTCGCCCCGACAGGTTTGTTCCCCGTCCTTATACTCAGCCGCCCTGTTGCTTACAGATTTTCTATTTCTTCTTTGTCGAGGCCGGTAACCTGCATTATCTTTTGTACCGAATCGCCCAGCTGTTTTAGTATGCGCGCTGTTTCAAGCTTGCCGCACTCTACACCTTCCGTATAAGCTATCTTTCGTTCTTCAGCCCGCTGTACGGCTATATCCGTTGCATAATCGTATTCGGCTATTAACATATTTATTACCTCGCTTGATTTTCGTTGCAAATATTCTTTCAGTATGCCCTTTTGCATGCATTCTTTTACCGCTTTTTCAAAGCCGCCGGCTTTGTCCCGTTCTGTGTGCCGGCGGACGGTTTCCACAAACGAGCTGTATTCCGCCAACGGTTTACAGCTTTGCAGTATCTTGTTGCCCTTGCTTTTATTGATATTCAGTACTGTTACTTCCAATTCAAGCGGCGCATGCTCCGGCTGTGTCATAAAGGCATCTGAAAGAAGCAGCAACGTTTGGCTCGGATACTCTTCTATTCCGTTGTAAAAAACATAGAACTCAGGGGTTGGAATCTTGATCAGCCTGCGCGCATACCGCTCTTGTGCATCAAGCAGCATTTCATACAGCCGTACGACGTATTCAAGACAACGGATGGGCATGTTGGGATTGATGCTCGACTGATGTTCGGCAAGGACTATCATTTTATTGTCGATAAGGTACGATACGTCATTGTAGAATGACATGTACATGACTTGTTCGAGGCGAAGCGGTTTTAATTCGGTCGAATTGTCCAGATGCGTACCGTGCAGTGCATTGTATAACGACAGAAAATTGCTTGCAGCCGTTTTATCTTGACCGAAGAAATCGACAAAAACGGAATCTTTATAATTGCGGTTTTGCATTTGCTTTGGCGCTTGCATGTATGCAGTATAGCGGAAACGCTGCACTTTGCAAAGGGCGTTGCGGTGGGCACAGCGGGCACAGCCTATCATCTACGCAGGGCGTAGAGCATAGTCTACGACAACCGAATCACGCATTCTAACGGAGTTTCAGCGGAGTTGTGCGCCGGCTATAAAGGTTTGTGCATAAGTGACCAGGGCGCACATATCGCCGTGCGAATACGGCCGGATTGCATTGTAGGCGGGGTCTATGCAGTTTTCGTTTCGGAAAGCGGCAAAACGCCATGAGGCGTCGCGGGGTAAAAGGTCTGCCATATGCCGAATGTCCTCTTGCTGCACTAAGGGCGGCACCAATACCGTCCGTATTTCGTAACGGTCGCAGCCCAGACGGCGGCACTGTTCTATGCTGCGCTGCAAATTTTCTTTTGCCTGTCCGCCGGTCCATCCTAAAAGGTTGTAGCGTTCGGGTGAGGTTTTTATATCCAGCGCAATAAAATCGGGCACGGTTTCGCCGTTTTCACAGAGGTGTTCCAATTTATCGGGGTGCATACCGTTTGTATCCAGCTTTACCGCGTAGCCTTCTTTTTTTGCTTTTTGTATGATGTCGGGAAGTTCGGTGTGAGTAAGCGCTTCGCCGCCTGAAATAACAAATCCCGAAAGAACGTTTTTGCGCTTTTTTAAGTGGTCAAAAACCTGTTGTTCGGTGTACGTATCTTTCGGCGGCAAGCGCTCGAAAACCAGCTCTCCGTTATAGCAATAGGGGCAGCGCAAACTGCAGCCGCTTAAAAACCATGCGCAGGCGACTTTACCCGGATAGTCGGCAAGGGTTGTTTTTATAAGTGCGCCTGAAAGCATGGTTTAGTTATTATGCGACGTGTTCGGCTGCGGGTGCAAAAACGGCGGTAAGTTCGGTCAGGTTGTGCGCTCGCGCAACTTCCGCACCGCTTTCGTCAAATACGATAACGGTCGGTGCTGCCATAACGCCCCTGTGTGCGGCGTGTTTTAAGCCTTCTTCCGTATCTACGTCGATATAGCTGCCCTCTATAGGCGCGTTTTCCAAATACGCTTTTACCGGCGGGCAATTGGGGCAGGTTTTTCTGCCGAAAAACTCGTACGAAACACCGCTCCGGGAGTGTACCGCCGTACTCGTATGTGCAGCCCCGTCTTTCGCCGGGGGTGTTGTTCCGTATGCACCGCTTTCATTGTACACCGTCGTGCCGTAGCGCGAAGCGCAGGAATCGTTTTCGCACACGAATTGCTTGCGGTGATTGTACTCGTCGCGCTTTCCCTTGTTCCAATTGCGCACGGAGCGGTAATAGCCGACAATCCGTGCATACACTTCCGTTTCCGTTCCGCGTACAGTGCTCAATTCGTCTTGTATGCGTGCTATATCGGCGTCAATTTCCGCTATAGTTCTCAAATTTTCCATAGGTAGAATCCTCCCGTGATTCAAGTATTATAGTGTATCTTTTTGCGCCGCTTCAATGCATGCGCGTTTTTCTTCTTCCAGCGTCCGCAATTTTGCACGCAAAACGTTTTCCCGTTCGGCTTTGCATTTGGGACATTCAAAAACTTCACCGTTTAAGTAGCCGTGAATCTTACATACCGAATAGACCGGCGAGACGGTAACATAGGGTATGCGGTACTGCGCGGTTACCGTTCGTACCAAATCGCGACACGCTTTCCAGTCTTTTATCGCCTCGCCCATAAAGGTGTGAAAAACCGTTCCTCCCGTGTACTTTGTTTGTAAACTTTCCTGATGATCCATCGCTTCAAAAATATCGTCGGTAAAGTCGACGGGTAATTGGGTCGAATTGGTATAATACGGATCTTTTTCTCCCGAAGTGATAATATCGGGAAAGCGGTTTTTATCGTGGCGCGCAAGACGGTACGATGTGCTTTCGGCGGGGGTTGCTTCCAAGTTAAAAAGCTCCCCTGTTTTTTCCTGATAATCGGCCAGGCGCTCGCGCATATGGGTAAGCACTTCTTCGGCAAAGGCTTTTCCGCGCGGATTGACGATGTCGGTACCGAGAAAATTCAGACAACACTCGTTCATCCCGCACAAGCCGATGGTGTTAAAGTGGTTGTTCAGTGTCGAAAGGTAGCGCCGTGTGTAAGGGAATAAGCCGCCGTCCAATAACCGCTGAATGACTTTGCGTTTTGCGCACAAACTTTCTTTTGCCAAATCCATAAGATAGTCCAAGCGCGCAAAAAACTGCTCTTTTGTTTTTGCCAAATAGCCGATTTGCGGCAAATTGACGGTAACCACTCCCAAAGAACCGGTAAATTCGTCCGAGCCGAATAAGCCGCCGCCTCTTTTTCGCAGTTCGCGCTTGTCCAGCTGAAGACGGCAGCACATGGAGCGCACATCGCCCGGATTCAAATCGGAATTGACAAAGTTTTGAAAATACGGCGTTCCGTACTGTGCGGTCATTTCGAATAAAAGGCGGGCGTTTTCGCCGTCCCAGTTAAAGTCTTTTGTAATGTTGTATGTGGGAATCGGGTACTGAAAGCCGCGGCCTGCCGCATCGCCTGCGATCATCAGTTCTATAAACACTTTGTTGATTACATCCATTTCGCGCTGGCAGTCGCCGTAGGTAAAGCTCATTTCTTCACCGCCGGCAATGGCCTTTTTGTCTTTCATGTCTTCGGGAACCGTCCAATCAAGCGTGATGTTTGTAAAGGGCGCCTGACTTCCCCAGCGGCTGGGCGTGTTGACGCCGTAGATAAAGCTTTGAATGCATTGGCGTACTTCCGCTTCGCTCATGGCGTCTTTTTTTACAAAGGGCGCCAAATACGTGTCGAACGAACTGAATGCCTGAGCGCCGGCCCATTCGTTTTGCATAATGCCCAAAAAGTTGACGATTTGCTGAATGAGTGTGGACAAGTGCTTTGCCGGTGTGGAAGTGATTTTGTCCGGTACCCCGCCCAAGCCCTCGGCCACCAGCTGACGGATTGACCAGCCGGCGCAATAGCCGGAAAACATGGACAAATCGTGCAGGTGAAAGGCGGCCGTTTTATGGGCTTCGGCGACTTCCGGTGAATAGATGTTTTTAAGCCAATAATTTGCCGTAATCGTTCCCGAATTGTGCAGGATAAGGCCGCCGAGCGAAAAATTAACGTTTGCATTTTCGTTTACGCGCCAATCCGATTGGCTTAAATACCCGTCCATAGTCGCATTTATATCCAGCATTAAGCGCTGCGCGTCCCGAATCGCTTCGTGTTTTGCGCGGTACAAAATGTAAGCTTTTGCAACCTGAACTTCGTTTTGCTCAATCAAGACCGTTTCTACAATGTCTTGAATTTCCTCAATGGCGGGAATTGAATGTTCGTGCCGTGCAGCCATCAAAAGCCGCAAGCGTTCTTCCGCCTTTTGAGTGAGCAGCTCCGCTTTATCGGGATTCGGCCGTTTTTCAACGGCGGTAATCGCTTTCCCGATAGCGGTACTGATTTTGGAACGGTCGTAATCCCCTATTTCCCCCGACCGTTTTACCACATGCTTGATGAACATGGCCGATTTATTGTCATTTGCGGTTCCCAAAAAGCTTCGCCACTCGGGGAATACCGTTTGTTCCGCACAGCTGCCGTGAGCGCTCATGTATTTCCTCCCAATTTGTTCACTTCAGTTATGAATTCTTCCAAATTTTCGAACTGCCGGTACACCGACGCAAAGCGGATATAGGCAACTTTGTCGATTTTGTGCAAAGCTTCCAGTACCAGATTGCCCAAGTCGGCGGTTGTAATTTCTCGGCTGCCCTTGCCCCGTATGACGGCAAGGTTTTCTATTTCGTTTACGATATTTTCCACTTCCGCCGTACCGACGGGGCGTTTTTCCAGTGCCCGTTCAATTCCCTTTTCGAGTTTTGAACGTTCAAAGGGTTCGCGCCTGCCGTCTTTTTTTACCACCATAAACGGCTTTTCTTCTATATGTTCGTAACTGGTAAAGCGGTAACCGCAGCCGATACATTCTCTTCTGCGCCGTATGCTTTCGCCGTTCGCCATTGTTCTTGATTCAAGTACTTTGTCGTCGAGGCTTCCGCAATACGGGCAGCGCATATATACTCCTGTATACGCTTTTTGACACTTGTATATAGTGTTTTGCAGCGAATAAACGCATTATATAACACTATATCTGTTAAGGCAAGAGGTTTTATACGGTTTTTATAAAAAATCGACGTAAAAAGACGTTCTTCGCGGAAAAAGGCAGACCGAAAAAGCAGCCGGCTTTTGAGACAACCTTCAGCTTCGGCTGCCGATTGCGTAAAAAACACTGCGTGCTTTAAAAAGGGCGCAGGATATAAAAACGGGAAGCAGTACAAAGATTTTTTTTGGGCTGTTTTTGCCGGCGCGCGCTTCCCATGACAGTTCAAGCTGTGCCCATACCGAAAACAGCAGCGGAATAAACATTAAAAAGAGGGTAAACAGCAGCGCGGCTTTTGCCGGAAGGATTGTTTCCAAAGCCTGTTTTAATTCCAATTGCGTGGTTGTGCTGAAAAAAAGCGCGGTTATTTGCACGGCGCATATGAGTTTTATCAGTAATTCGACAAGCGGTTTGACGGAAGTTTCTCCACCGAATACAAACGAGGCAAGCTGTACAAAGGCGAGTAACACGCCGTAATAAAAAACGGGTTTTAAATCGTGCAGCTGGCGGCGTAAGCCGAAGCCGGCGTAAAATCCCGCCGCCGCATTGCAGGCTATCCACGCAAGACAGTAAAAGAGCGGCAAAAAAAAGACCGTCGCCGGCAGCAAAAATAACAAAGGAACTTTTAAAACCGCCGGCATAGCGTGAAAGGCGCTTTTTCCCGGACGGTATGAAAAAAGCGGTTTTACGTCCACAACAAATCCTCCCGTTTTTTATAAGCACACAGCGGATGGCGGATATTCCATTGCGTTAAATTGCAGGCCAGTCCTTCATCGGGACTTCCGTCAAAAACCAGCTGTCCTGCATATAAAACCATAAAACGGTCTGCGAGGGCGTAGCATTTTTCCAGTTCATGAGTTAAAAGCACAACGGTGCGTCCGTCTTTTTTGAGCATACGGATAAGATTGTTTACCTGTACCACGCCCGTGTAATCGAGGTTTGCATAGGGTTCGTCAAAGATAATGACGGGGCAGTCCATTGCCAAAATACCCGCAACGGCAAGCCGGCGTTTTTCTCCGCCGGATAAAAAACGTGCGGGAAAAGAAGTGCGTTTTAAAAGTCCGGTTTTTTCCAAAGCATCCCGGCAGCGTTTTTGCGCTTCGTCTTTGGCGACTTTCAGTTTTTTTAAGCCGAACATAATATCTTCGGCGGGGGTTTCGCCTAGAATTTGCGTGTCCGCATCTTGAAATACCAAACCGCAGCGTCCCGTGCAGGAGGCTTTGCCCCGTGTCGGCGTCTGGAGCCCTGCGATAATGGACATAAGAATACTTTTTCCCGAACCGTTTGCCCCGCCGATAAGGGTGCATTCTCCTTTATATAAGCTGAATGAAACATTGTCCAGCGCGGTAAAATACGAGCCGGTATTTTGCGGGGACTCTTCGGTGTTAAATCTTTCAAGCGTTTCCGGCGCAAAAAAGCGCTGTGTTACCTGTTGTACTTCTACCGCCGTTTCTTTCGGTTGTGTGCTCATTCGGAAAATCCTGCGTCTTTGTGCAGGTATCGGGCAATAACGGGTCTCAGTTTTACTGCCATTACGACGGTTAAAACCGCTTTCAGCGTATCTCCGGGCAGGTACGGAATGCAGGCTAAAAAGAGCGTTTCCTTTAAGCCTTTGCCCGTAACGCGCATAAATTGCGCAAGGCCGGGTACATAGAGTACGGCAAAACCTAAAAAGGTGCCGATGATAATCCGCCTTGCCGCGGTTTTATGCTCCGGCGAAGGTTTACCGATATAAAATCCTGTCAGTGCCGCCGCTATAAAATAGCCGATTAAAAAACCGCCGGTGGGGCCGAGTATGATTGCCGCTCCGCCGCGTCCTCCTGCAAAAACGGGTAAACCGAGTACGCCCGCCAACAAAAAGAGCCCCGTTGCTCCTGCTCCCTGAAAACCTCCCAACAAAGCCGCCGCCAATACGGGCATCATGTTTTGCAGCACGATGGGTACCGGAGAGCCGGGCAGCGGAATCGAGATAAAACCGCTGACGGCGATAAGTGCCGCAAAAAGAGCGGTAAAAACCGATAAAAGCATTTTTTCGTTTGATTTTGCAGACATTGTAATTTCTCCCGACAAATATGATTTTATAGTCATTTTGACAGTTTGTGTTAATTTTGTCAAGCACGCATATTGATATTGTTATTTCCGCTTTATGATGATATACTTATAAACATGTATCGGGAGACAGTATGCTTAAAACAAAGCGGATGTGTGTAACAGCCGGTTTATTTACCGCCGTGTGTATTCTTTTTGTCGCTGCAACTTTTTTTTTGACGCGTGAGGTGTCGTTTCGCTTTTCGTTTGTAACGGCGCTTATTATTTTATGCATATTTTTTATCATATACAATTCGGTAAACCGTTTTTTTACCGAACGTCTTGAACGGCAAGTGTTGTATTCGCGGGATACGGGTTTGCTTATGCGTTTTATAGAACGCTTGCGCTTTTCGTATACGCTCGACGATTTTATTGAAGCCGTGTGCGATGTATGTGAAACCCAAGGCGGCATTTCCGTTTTGTACATAAATAAAGCTGAAAACCGCATTTTGTACAACAGCCCTGCGCGTATTTCTTCGGATCAAAAAACCGTTGCCGCATTGGATTTGAACTTCAATTCCCGGTGGAAAGACGGCTGTTATTTTTTTGACGAAGCGTTCGGTTTGATGTCGGATCCACGTGATACTGCCGGTTTTTTTCTTGTGTCGGAACAACGGCATTTGTATTTTTTTTGCCGCTATACACACCTGTTCGATCCGGTTGTGTTTCCCCTGCTGTTTGATGAATTTCGGCGTTTTCAGCTTTGCGAAAAAACCATCGCAAAAATGTCCGAAATCAGTTCGCTGTCAAAAGAATGGGCGCTTTTGGCGGATACGCAAAAGTCTTTTTTGCCGCACACCATGCCTAAGGTGCGCAAATTGGACATTGCCGCCTATTACCGCCCGCTGGTAAATGTTTCCGGCGACTATTATTCGGTTTTGCCTATCAGCGACGAAAAAACTCTGGTTATGCTCGGCGACGTGTCGGGAAAGGGTCTTGCCGCAGCGCTTATTATGGGCTTGGTTATGAACACCGTCAAAATCATTAAAGATAAAGAAAATTTGAGCGCACTTGTTTTTTCGGTCGATAAAGCCATAAAAAGCATGAATTTGGAAGACAAATATACCGTTATGTTTATCGGGCTTATCGATACGCAAAAGATGACCATAGAGTATGTAAACGCTTCAATGGCGGATCCGGTAATTATTTCGCGCGCCCCCGACGGAGGCAGGCTGCATTTTCTTGAATCGAATGCGAGCCTTGTCGGAATTATCGATATGGGTGATATTGAACCCGCCGTACACAAGCTGTATACGGGCGACATGTTGCTGATCGCCTCCGACGGCGTATCCGAAACAATGGATGATACGGGGGTTGAATTGGGCGACACGGAACAGTACGAACGTTTACTAAAAAAAGCCTTTGCAAAATCGGCCCGTAATTTTATCAACGATATAGCGGATGCGGTACTTGCCTACGGCGGACATGAGCACATACGCGACGATATTACCATGCTCGCCGTAAAAGTTGGAGACACGGTATGATCTTTTTTGTATTGAATGTGTTGCTTGCCGCCGCACTTTTCGGGCTTTCGTTTATTGCCGAATTGGGCGAAAGCAATACCAAAAATAAAAGTTTTATAAGCATGCTTTTAGTGCAATCG
>CAUTRX010000005.1:0-11779 GCA_963540775.1 uncultured Treponema sp.
TAATTAACTGCGGTACTATCGGCGGCAATGCACGGGCAGGAAATACCATTAATTACACGTGATAGCGAAGCGTATAACGATGCGGAAAGCGTCAATGCGTCAACGGTATTCCGTAAATCGTACTTATTTTGTGTAGTGAAGTTTCCTCAAAGCGATTTTTTTAGAAGGATCCGGCATTTTACTATGAAACTTTTATCGGCACCCATGGCCTCCGTAAGCCATGAAGCGTTTCGGCGTTTGATAGCGCGGTTCGGCGGCTGTGATGAATACTATACGGAAATGATTCATGCTGCAACTTTTATAAACGGCGGCCCCTACGAAGCGTATTATGCCGGTTGCGGTCCCGAACCGCATAAAATTGTGTGGCAGCTTACGGGTGCGCGGCAAAACGATCTTGTGCGTTGCGCGCAATTACTGTTTGAAAGCGAAAATGCGGCGTCGGTTATCGGTATAGATATGAATATGGGCTGTCCCGCCCCCGAAATTTACCGCCAAGGCGCGGGTGTTGCGTGGATGAGCCGTCCGTTTAAAGAAGTTGAACATATGCTTTGCGCGCTGAAACGCGTATGCGGCAAAAAGCGGCTCAGCGTAAAAATCAGGCTCGGCGAAGAAGATTTTTCGGAAAAAGGACTTTTGGATTTTGCCGATATGCTTTGTGCAAGCGGCGCCGAGCGCATAACGGTACATCCGCGTACGAGAAAAGAGCGGTACACCCGTCCTCCCCGAAAAAAATATGTGCAGCTTATCGCGTCCTTTTTAAAAGCGCGCTATCCTCGGCTTTCGGTCGCAGCGAACGGCGCAATCGACAGTGCCGAAACTTTAGCCGCCTTTAAAAAAGAATGTCCCGATGCGGATTCTTTTATGATCGGAAGAAGCGCCGTGCAAAAACCGTGGATATTTTCCGTACTTAAAAACCGGGAAATACATTCGGAAAACACCGGCGGACATGGCGGCAGCCGGGAAGACGGCACAGCGTACACAATCGATTTATTAAAAACGGCTGAAGATTTTATCGACGATTTGGAAGCATATCAGCCCGAAGATTTTTGGAAAACGCGCGCACAGCGTTTTTTTGCCTATTATTGCGACAATTTCCGCTTTGCGCATTATATAAAATCGCAGGTATTGCAGCAAAAGGATCAGCGCGCCATGCTTGAACGTTTTAAACGGTATTTTGATGAAATGCCCGACGAACGTATGCTGAATGTGTAAACGGTGCTGCCGTATTTTCGGATTATACCGAAAAGCGGCTGTAGGGCGTGCGGCAGTCGATTCCGTTTTGCATACACACTATAGTTTCGCCGCCGTTTTCCCGTACTGTTCACAATGTATGCTGAACGCTCCCGCTCTGATTGCACAAATCGAATGTTCCGATTTCAAATTGCCTATTCCCGATGTATGTGCTACAATGGCGCATCATGCAAACGGTAGAAAGCGCGCTTAAAACGTATATAAACGATGAATCGGTGTTTTTTGTGTTTCCCACCGATATTGCCGCCTCGTGCTGGGCGGATTATGCGCTGAATTTTACCGAAGCGGTTGCGCTTGAGCGTTTTACCGCATGGGACAGATTTAAAAGCGAAGCGGTGCGCGCCGTTCATCAGGATAAAAACAGCATTCCCGCCGCTTTACGTAAACTGTTTGCACTGCGGCTTTTGGAGCGGAATGCCCGGGAACTTTTTTTTACATCGCTCATTCCGGCGGATTATGCGCAGTCGGCGGCGGGGTTTGCCGATTGGCTTGCCGCTCTTTTACCGCAGCTTGCGCTGTGGAAAAAAAAACATTCCGCACATTCGGCCGGCTGCGACAATGAAGACGCCGACTTATACAAACTCGAAGAATTGTACCGCGTTTTTTTGGATGAAAATGCTTTGTTCGAGCCTGCGTGGGAAATGCCTCCGTTTGAAGACGGCGGCAAAAAATATATTATCGTTTATCCGGAGATTTTGCAGGACTTTGAAGAATACCGCTTGTTGTTGGAAAAAAGTCCGAATGTACAATTCGTTGCGGTACCCGATGGTGCGCTCGATGCCGAGCGCTGCGACTGTGTCGCCTATTCGAATACGCGTACCGAGTTGCGCGAAACGGCGTTGTATATCCGTTCGCTGTGTGCCCCCGTGCAGGACTCACAACGCCCCCGCTTAAATTGGACGGATATTGCAGTCAGTGTGCCCGATGCGGAAAATCTTATTCCGTATGTTATGCGTGAATTCGGTTTGTACAATATTCCCGTTCAGCTTAGGTCGGGGAAAAAGCTCGGCTTATATTCCGGCGGAAATTTATTCAGTCTGATACAAAACTGCAAAGCGGAAGATTTTTCGTTCGATTCGGTACGTTCGTTATTGACCGACCCGGCTTTTCCGTGGAAAGACGAGGCTGCGGTTAATCAGTTGATCGACTTCGGCATAAAACACAATTGCTTGTGCCCGTATGACGGTATTGATGTGTGGGAGCAGGCTTTTTCAAAAGCCGCAGGCGAAGAGCGTGCTCATACGCTGTACCGTCTGCTGAAAAAGCAGGTAAGCGCCGTTGCCTCCGCGCGCAGTTTTCAAAAGCTGCGTGAACAGTATTTTGCGTTCCGTTCCGCTTTTTTTAATCCCGAATTATTTACCGAAAAAAGCAATCGTATTTTAAGCCGCTGTATCAGCGAATTGGGAAGCCTTATAGATATTGAATTGTCTTATCCGAAAGCGGCCGAATGTGAAAATCCGCTTGCATTTTTTGTGTCCGTCCTCGATTCAAAGGATTATCTTGCCCAAAACGACGGCTGCGGCGTAAGTATTTTTTCGTACAAGGTGGCTTCGTGTGCGCCGTTCAAACAGCATATTGTACTCAATGCGTCACAAAATGCCTTGGGTGTAGTGTACCGTCCGCTTTCATTTTTGCACGAAACAAAGCGCTTCGGTTTACGGGTAGCGGACAACGATGTATCGGCGGCCTTTGCGCGTTTGTATGCCGCACATTCGGCTTCAACTTTACGTGTGAGCTGCGCCCGTAAAAGTTTTTCGGGCTACACGGTCGTTCATACCGTTTTTGATGCCTGTGTAAAAGATACCGGTGGAAACGGGGACGTTCAATCGGAAAACGGCGGCATACCGATACAAAACAACACCGCATTGTATCCCGATTATTTTGCGGCAGAAAAAAAATTTTTACTCGGCTACGGACAAGCTCCCGCGTTTTTACATTCAATTCAAAAAAAAGGCTTTGACGCCTATGCCGCCGCCCGCAGTGAACACGGTACTTTTTTGTCGCCGGATTTTATACGGGAACGCATTTTGAATTACGCGCGCGATGCGGATACGGGGAAGGTTAAAGTGTCGGCAAGCGCGCTCAAAGCGTTTTATACTTGTCCCCGTTTGTGGCTTTTTTCGCGCGTCCTTCATATAGAAGAATATAAAACTTCAGCCTCCGTTACCGACGAAGTATTTATCGGCATTCTCTATCACGAAATAATTAAGCGTGTGCTGCGCAGCTTTAAAGAAAGGGCTTGGTGTATCGGTGCGGAAGAGGCGAGCGGAACGCACAGCCATGGGGAATTGATTGCACTTTTTACGCACGAAGTTATTGACGGCTTTCCCGAATCCTGCGCTTTGCATGACGATGTAAGTCCGCTTACCGTTGAACATATGCGTACGCAGGAGCCGGCGATTGCCGAAACCCTGTGCGCGTTTTTTTACGAATTTACTTTATGGTTTTCGGGGGCGCGTATTTTGGCGGCTGAAGAACCGCTTCGTTGCCAAAGCGACGACTTTATTTTGAACGGTACCATCGACTGCGTGCTGGATACCGCTCCTGATGATTCGGGGAGGATTTATATTGTCGATTTTAAAACCGCCGGTGTACCGAAATTCGGCGAATGTATACAGCTGCCCGAAAATACCGTGAAGGATTTTCAGCTTGCCTCATACATTCAGCTGTACGAAAACGTCAAATGTGCCGGACGGCCTGAAGTTGCGGGTGCGGGATTTTTCAGTATACACAACGCCGAACCGACAAGTATCGTCGGCTCGCTTGTGTCGAACGTAACCGGTAAGCGTAAACCCTACCGCGAAAAAGATACTTTGGAACGTACCGCCGTGTATAAAGACGGTGTTTCTTCGGTTGACGGGACATTGCAAACCTTGCAGACGGCGGCACAAGCCTATGCGGATACGCTCGGCAATCCGGACGCGACATTGTTTTGTCGCGGCGGTGCCGCCCGCTTTTCCGACGGAAGTGAAGTTCCGTATAAAACCTGCGCCTCCTGCGTGTATAAAGCGCTTTGTCGTACCGCCTACAGTTTAGGGAGAACACAATGAAAACGCCTTCGGGGTACAGCCTGCACCCGCTTTTGGAACAAGGATTAAATGAAGAACAAAAAACGGCCGTTACGGGTATGCACAACTGCGTTGTTGCAGCCGGTGCCGGATCGGGGAAAACCTTTGTGTTTGCCCGGCGTTTTGTTCACCTTATTGCGGACGCAGACTTTGACATCGATTCCGTTCTTGCGCTGACGTTTACCAATAAAGCCGCTTCGGAAATGTACGAACGTATTTATAAAACTTTAAAAATGCTCGCCGCTTCGGAAGATACGGGCAGTGTCGATTTTTCTTCCGAGAGTGCCGCCGCCGCTTTACGCGCAAAAAAAGCGCTGAGCGATTTTCACAAAGCGCGCATTCAAACTATGGATTCTTATTGCGCTTCGGTTTTGCGCAGCTCTTCCCGCTTGTACGGTATCCGTCCCGACTTTACCGTCGATGAGCACAAAATAGAACGCTTTGTACAAAAAGAAGCGCTTGCTTTTACGCTCAAGCACAGAAAATTTCCAGCTCTACAGTCTCTGTGCCGCTTGCAGGGGGTGGACAGTATTGCCCGTGATTTTTTTGCGGCGTCGATACTCACTCATTCGGTGCTTGCCCGGCCGTTCGAGTTCGATTCCTTTATTGAAAAACAAGTACAAAAGATTGTGGAAATATGGCAAAGCGCTCTTTTACTCGTTGATAAAAGACATTGCGGACACTTTGTGCACGCAGCGTATGGATGCGCACGATATTTCGGCATACACGGATAAAATCCGCAGCGCTTCGCTTTCGCGTGAAGATGCGCAAAAACTGAAGGACGATCTTGAAAAAAAACTGCTGCCCTTTTTTGATGCATTATATGAAATTAAAAAAGTGCGCATAACGGCGAAAAATAAAGCTTGTGCTTTGGCGCTGCGCAACGCCTACGATTCTTTGTCGGCCGCTGCACAATATCTTATCCGATTCCCCGATATGATGAGCCTTATTCCGCTTTTGAGCGAATTTGAAACTTCGGTCGGCCAGTGGAAGCGCCGTTCGGGAACCCTTGCTTTTGCCAACGTTTCCTCGCTTGCTTTAAAAATTTTAATCGAACAACCGCATATCCGCCGCGCCGAAAAAGAACGGATACGCTGCATCATGATTGACGAGTTTCAGGACAACAATGAACAGCAGCGCGATATGCTTTTTTTGCTTGCGGAAACGATTGAACGCAGTGAAAAGTCCGTTCCCCGTTCCGATGAGCTTTGTCCTGACAAACTGTTTTTTGTCGGAGATGAAAAACAATCGATTTATCTGTTCCGCGGTGCCGATGTTTCGGTGTTTAAAAAATTAAAAAACGATTTGGCGGCCGGCGACCTGTCTTTGTCAAAAAATTACCGTTCCGCAAGCGCTTTGATTGACGCATTTAATGCCTTTTTCGGCGGCTTCCCGTACACCGGCACCGATACACGGAAGCCGTATTCGGTTTTTTTGCAAAAAGAAGCGCTTGCTTTGGGAGGCGAACTTCCTCTTTTTGAAGCCGAATACGCGCGCTCTTTTGCCGGCCGGCCGGACCAATCCCGTGCGGAAATCGGCGGCGCTAAGGGTGCCCCTCCGATACATTTTTTTCTTTTGAATAAAAATCAATCTTCGCTCGAATATGAGGATGGAGATACCGAAACTGCGGAATCCGCCGAAGCTTCGGCCGCCGATGAAAATGAAGCCGTTTTTGTCAGTTCAAAAATCGCTTCGCTTATTCGGGAAAAAAAATGCAGGGCGCAGGACATTGCCCTTTTATTCCGCTCGTATTCGCACCAACACCTATACGAAAAATATCTTCGGCTCAACGGAGTTCCTTATACGGCGGAAACGGTCAGCGGCTTTTTTTCGGATGCTCCCGTAAATGATATCTATTATTTTTTGCGCCTGATCGTTTATCCGCAGGATGTGCAGGCTTTCGGGGCGGTATTGGTTTCCCCCTTTGTAAATTTGCCTTTGCAAGCGGTGCCGCCGTGTATTGAAGCGGCGCGTAAAGATACCGCCGCTTTTCCCGTGTTTTTTTCGGCACATACGGGCGCTTGTTTATGCGGTGACGAGGCGGAACGTTTTTATAAAGGGCTTCGTTTATATGAACGTATTCGCGCCGATGCGGGAAGCGCCTCCTGCACCGATGTTTTGGACGAACTGTGGTACGGCAGCGGTTACCGTTACGAAACACTGCGCACGGAATCGGGTGCGCTCTTTGCCGAACTGTACGACTACTTGTATGAACTGGCGCGTACAGCCGACAAAGACGGAAAAAATCTGTGCGGCTTTACGGAGCTTTTGTCCGAAATCTGTGCATCAGGTGAGCGCTTGCAAAATACCGATATTCCGCTTGAGCGAGCCGACGCGGTGCGACTGATGAGTATACACAAGAGTAAGGGGCTGGAATTTCCGATTGTATTTATCTGCGCGGCTTCGGCATACGGGCGGCGCTCAAAAAATACGGAAAAACTCTACGCCGATAAAGAGTGGGGGATTTCGTTCAATTTTCCGCCCCACCGGAATATCCGCGAGTGCGGAAAAAATATTTTTTTCGATCTTATGCGTGAACGCTTATATCAAAAAAGTGAAGCCGAATTGCGCCGTCTTTTGTACGTTGCCTTTACTCGCGCCGAGCGCGAAGTTTACGTAAGCGCTTCTTTTTCATTGAATAAAAAGGCCGTATCCGTTTTGGAAAAAATCCGCGCCGAACATGCGAATTGTGAACAAGGCGGCGAGCGGACGCTGATGGAAGAACTGTGCGCCTGTTTTGAAGCAAAGGTGCAAAGCGGCGCTCCCGCGTATTCTTTTGCAAAAGCGGAATACTGTGTACCGAATGACAGTTTTTTTGCTTTTTTGCTTCCCGTTATCGTGTATTTGTACGCGGAGCAGCAGGGGCAGCCTCTCCCGTTTACTTTGGAGCCGATTCCGCTTTTAAATCGAGAAGATATTGCAAAACTTTTTTCACAGGGTAAAAAAACGTGTCGCGCAGGGACGATTGCCGATTTAAAAGAAAGCTATAAAAAAATCGCCGCAATAGAAACACCCGTTCCCGAAAGTCCCTATCGCAGTCCTTCTCAACTGTATACGCTTCAGCCTTCGGCGGAACCGCGTACGTCTTTATCAGCCGCTTCGGACACGAACCGCGCCTATTCGCTCATTGACGAAATTGTGCATTCTTTTCCCCGCGGTGAGTTCGCTTACAACCATTTCGGAACGATTGCGCATGCATTTGTCGAAGCCGCTTTTAGCGGCAAAGCGGCAAAGATTCCGCCGGAAAACCTGTGTGCGCTCAGCAATGAGCAAAAACAGGCGGTTTTTTCGGCAGCACAAACGATGGCGGACGCCTTTATCCGTTCCGATTTGGGACAACAGGCAAAGAGCGCACTTTGGCGTAAAAACGAATATGCGTTCAAGCTGCGTGCGGAAAATCCGGCTTTATCCGCAAACGTAAAAAACGCCGCCCGGCCTTCGGACACCGCGTGTATGTGCGCCGGATATCTTATTTTGAGCGGGCAAATCGATTTGGTTTTTGAAACGGCGGATGCTCTTGTTGTCATCGATTTTAAAACCGATGCGCACGAAAATCCTTCCGAATACGTTTTGCAGCTTGCCGTTTACCGCCGAGCGGCTGCGATAATCCGTCATACCGATATTTCGCGCGTACGCACTTACGTGTATTATTTGCGAAGCGGCACTGCAGCCGATATTACCGCTCAAACGGAAAAAGCGGATTTATCCGAAGCGATTTTGGAAACATCACTGCGGGAATTTGTAGACTCCCGATAATCTTTTTACCTGTCTTCAAAAATGTCCCAGGTTTTAAGGCCGCTGCCGCTTACGGGAATCGGTTCGCCCAAAAAGCGGGGCTTTCTTTGTATCGCAGTATCGGCAAATGCTTTAACCCGCGCCAAATATTCGCGTATTGCCCATGATGCTCTCAGTCTATCGGCGTATTTATCTTCACTGAGTGCAAGGGCGTAAACATTCAACCCCGACTTTCGCCCGATATATACGGCACGGTATGAATGAAAGCGCTGTGTTATAACGATGACGTTTCGGGCTTCAAATATCTTTTTTGCGCGGTAAAGACTGTCATAGGTATCGAATCCCGCATGGTCAAGAAAAATGCGTTCACGCTCTATATCGGGATGCACGCGCGTAACATAAAGGCGCATTGCGTTTACCTCGTCGTACCATTTTTTTCCGTGATCGCCCGATAAAAGCAGTGCGGTACAAAAACCGTCCCGAACGCCGTCCTTATAACAGTCAATGCCCGCGTCAACCCTGTCTTGCAGTACGGTTGAAAGTTTTGTACCGTGCACCATTGCGCCCAAAACCAGCGCCGTGTACGGCCGTTCACCTTTCGCCGCTTTTTTTAATGCTTCCGAAGAATCGTACACAAAAGGAGAGGGGTAAAGTATCATATACAAATTTACCGCTACACTCAGCAGTACGATACTCAGCACAAAAAAAATGCTTACACGCAGTATTTTTTTTATCACAATTCGCTCACTTGAATGGTATATACGCTTGCACAGTTATGGCAGACAACCTCTATAGGGTCGGTTTTACCCCGCTTTATGTCGTCGAATTCGGATTTCGGTAATGTGCGTATCGATTCGATGTACCGCTGTTTTGAACAGGGACAGTCGAAAACGATGTCACGCTCCAATACCGCTTGCGGTGAAAATTCGCGGAACAAACCGTAGATGATATCTTCGCGTTTTCCTTTTTCCGAAAACCATTGGCCGAGCGGCGGGCAGGCGGAAAAGGCCTTTTCCATGCGTCCGATTATATTGTCGCGCTCCTGTTCCGTACTATAAGAGGAGTGCTCTTTGCTGCATGCATTTTTTTCACGGACGTACATGTCTTTTTTGCCGGCCGATTTTCCGCCCTGCGCGGGCATCACCTGCACAAATAAACCGCCGGCTCCGATGACACGTCCTTTTTTATCAAATTGAATACCGGTATTAAACGCCGTATATATTTGTTCGGATTGATGAAAATACCACGCCAAATCCTGTGCGATATTGCGGTGTTTGATTTCGACAATGCCCGTTTGCGGTTGTGCCGGGCGGCCGTCGCGCTGTTCGCCGCAACGCGTGATACTGAGTGTTCCGTCACCGAAAAAGGGCGCCAAATCCCAGCTTTCCAATGGCGCATCGACGGGAATTGCATCCTGCAGCAAAAAACCGCGAACATAACCTGTCGAATCGGCTTCCACCGAAAAACCCGCCAAAGGGCCGTTTGTATCGCAGCGGAATTTCAAATGTTCGCGCCCCTTCATTGTTTGAATCATTAAAGCGGCGCATAAACTCGCCTGTCCCAACACCATTGTCTCCAATATGCCCGAATTATGTTGGGCGCGCATTCGGTTTACAAAACGGGTTCCGTGAAATAAAGCGCCCCGAAACAAACCGCCTTCCGCTATAAAAACCGTCATGCCGTCTTTTTCAAGGCTTTCAATGTGATTTTTTAATTCAATATCACGTATCTGCGCTTTTATCATACGTGAATAGTAACAAAATCGAGTGAATAGGGCAATACTACTTGACAGTCGGTGCAACTCGTAGTACGCTGAAATACAACATACGTTTTCTTAAAAACTATATCTGTGCCAGAGTAACCCGTGCGGTTCCTTTTTTCCGGTTACATACCGTAGTCTCAAGCGAACGTGGTTTTGCTGTCGTGGACAGTATGTAAACAAATGCCGCTTTGCGGCGAAGGAATAAGAATGGCTCAAAAAATTTATGTCGGAAACATGAATTATGCTACTACCGAAGATGCGTTAAAAAACGTTTTTTCACAGTACGGCGAAGTAGTGTCGGCGGTTATCATAAAAGACCGCTATACCGAACAATCGAAAGGATTCGGTTTTGTGGAAATGGCGGACGAAAATGCCGCGCGGGAGGCTATTGCCGCTTTAAACGGCACCGAATTTGAAGGAAGACGGATTCGTGTCAATGAAGCGGAAGACAGACCGCGACCTTCGCGTCCGCGCCCCGCTTTTGACCGTCCGCAAAACGGTAACTACGCATACTAAGCGAAAAATCCCGGCGACGCCGGGGCGGTTTTAAAAGCCGACCGCTTTTCGGATAATGCCGTTCGTCATTCGGCAAATGTGCAGGTTTAAAATCGGGTTTTATACTGTACCGGTGGGGTTAAACGCCGCATTCCGAACGAAAGCAACCGTCCTATGTCCGAAGTTTTTCGGCGCTTCCGTATGTTTAAAAACGCCGCTGTTTTGTATTCTTTAAGACGGCGGTTATCTCATATTTTTAAAGGCGGCAGGACTTGCCGCTTGTTTTATTCGCCCTTTGCATAATTCTTTTTATTATGTTATAATAAAAGCATGTCCTTTTTACCTCAAGAATTCAGAGATTTTATTTCTCCCGAATGTAACCGCAGGCGTTTTTTACGGGTGTGGCTCAGAGAATCAGGCATTAACTTTTATCCGATCAAAACTTCTTCGTGTGTACATCTTTGTGTGAATTTTCCGTCGGCTTCGTACAATCCTATGTTCAAAATAAAGACGGTGCTTGTTCACTATGACCGGGCCGTGGGAAAAGACGGTGTGTTTATTACGCCGGGAGCAAATGACAATTCGGCGGCGGTGTATCAGGTTTTGTGCTTTGCCCGCCGCCTTAACGACGGCTCATTAAAATTGCCCGGCGGTATTCACAACATGCGCATTATTTTTACCGACGGTGAAGAACTCGGCGGTCTTTCGTCGTCAGCCTCCGATGTACAGGGTGCATTCGCGCTTGCTTTGCTCTTTAAAAAATTGCACATTACGAATGATGAAGTGTATGTCCTTGACGGCTGCGGCAAAAGACAGTCCAGCTCCGCCGGCTTTTGCAAAGCGGTTTGACGCCCTTTTTGAACACGCCTATGCTTTGGCAAAGGAAGCCGCTTGGGGCAATCAAATCAGCGTTCCCGTTCCGTACAGCGACAACGCGGGTTTTTTGGCTTGCGGTATTCCGGCTGTTGCCGTAACTATGCTGCCTTCGGACGAGGCTTCTTCATATATGCGTGAATTGCAAAAAGATAAAACGCTTGCCCGCGCGGTTATGAACCGTATGGTTGCCGTGCACGGTGCAGGTATTTTGCACGGGCAAAGTGCGCTCACCCGTTTGTGTAAAGAAGGTATCGACCCTGCCGAAATGTTGCTTTTAAGTGAAAAATTGCCGCGCACGTGGCGTATGATGCACACGCAATTTGACGATGAAGCGAGCTTAACGCCCCAATCGTTTAGAATAATGGAGCGTTTTTTGGATTTACTTGCTTTGAGCCGCCACAGCGCATAACCGAAAACGCGCGTGTCATTTGCCTCCTATGCCCGATAAATACTCTATTGCATTATGTGGGCAAGGATTGTATCTCCTTGTTAAAATGTTTTCTTAGGGGAAGGAAGACAAAACCCGTTTGATGGTACAGACGGATTTCCGTTCCGCGAAAAGGCTTCCGCGCTCAGTCGGCAAGCCTCCTTC
>CAUTRX010000006.1:0-10705 GCA_963540775.1 uncultured Treponema sp.
AGAACTGAATAAAATACACATAATTCGTTCTATTCTAAAGAAATATAAATCCGCCGGAAAATAAAGTTCTTTTTATGCACAAGTTTTCCACAAGGAAGGGTGCAAAAAAAGACATTGTCCGATCCGTTGCCCGAATTTAACCGAGCAGTACGTGTCCGCCCGCATCAACCGCCAAAATTGTTTTACATTCGGAACAGCGGAAGCGACCCGAACGCGGGGCTTTCAATTTTTTGGAGCAAACCGGACAGGCAAAAATTTTCGGGAAAATCCCCCCTGTTGTCGGAACGACCTCCTGCTTAAAGAAAGCGACGGCTTCTTCGGCAGAGTCTCTAATATTGAAAAACTGCGAAAAGCCCAATAATTGAAAAACCTCATACACTTTGGCTTGAATTTCCAAAAGGACAATGTCTCCGCCGGCAGGCTTTACCATTTTTAAAAAAGCGGTGAACGAACCGATACCGGTGGAAGAAACATAGTTTAAAGCAGCACAGTTGAATATGAGGTTTTTATATCCCGCTTCAACTACCTTTGCTACACGCTTTTGGAAAAAACCTGAATTATAGGTGTCAATGTACCCGTTTAAATACAGAATAATACCGTCTTCAACTTGCTCCATTTTTTTTAGGGAGATTTTAAGACTGTCGTCTTTTTCGTCATTGAAACCGGGTATTAAGTCGTTATTTGTGTCCATGTCATGTTTCCTTACAGTATTCCAAAATACCTATTTTGTCTATATTATACACTATCAGCGCCGTGTGTGTCAAACGTTAATGCCTTTTTTGGACAAAAAGAGGTGAAAACTCCTATAACATCGGCTTGGTGCGCCGCATTTTTTTAAGGCATATGTCAAAACCGGCTGGAATGGCGCCTTGTGCTGTCTGCACGGTTTTTGCCGGATACGCGTTTGCTCAACTTGCCGGCAAGACATTCAAACGCAGCGGAATCCGGATGCAGCAAAATCCATTTATACCCTATACTAAAAGCGAAAAAAATACAAGGCGTATGCGCGGTTTTCCGGCCTGTTATAGCAGGTTTGTACCCCGTGCAGGATAAACCGCTTCCCTTTTGTACCGTCTTCTTTTATACTCCGTGTATGAATTTGTCGAATGTTGTTATTGTACTGTGCCGTCCCTGCGAAAGTAAAAATATCGGCTCGGTGTGCCGCGCCATGCTGTCTATGGGCTTGCGCCGTTTGCGCATCGTCGGTGCGCGGTCGGAGTACAATACCGAACACATAAAAACGCTCGCCGTTCACGCTTTTGAGCTGTGGGAGCAAGCCGAATTTTACGGCGGGCTTGCCGCCGCTTTGAATGATTGTTCCTTTAGCGTCGGGGCAACACGGCGGCACGGGCAAAAAAGAAAATCGTATTTTTTGCTGCCCGAGGACTTTGCGCTTAAAGTATCGTCCGTCGCAGCTCAATCGGTTCCCGCTGCAGTTGTATTCGGCAATGAAAAAACCGGTCTTACGGACGATGAATTGAATCTCTGTAATGCCGCGCTCACCATTCCTTCCGATCCTAAATCGGGGTCATTGAATTTATCTCATGCGGTTCAAATTGTCGCTTACGAGCTGTACCGTAGAGCGCTGCCTGCCGAGCGTTCTTTTTGTCCGATTACACGCGGGCGCTTACAAAAAACGGTCGACGTGATTACGGATAATTTGTGCCGCATCGGTTTTTTTTCTTTGGGCGGCCGGGATGACATGGAGCGTTTTTGGCTTTCGGTTTTAGCGAAAGCCGCCTTATCCGAAGACGAAGCGCTTTATGTCGAAAAAATATTTACCAAAGCGGCCGCTTTGTTGTTAAAGCACAAAATCGATGTCGGTGTCTGAAATAATATTCCTGCACGAGGCGTAAAAGGCTCTGGTGACGCAGTTCTGCAGTTCGCGTATGTTACCGGGCCAGTGATGCGAAAGCAATTTGTGTTCGGCTGCACGGGAAAGGTATTTTGCCTTATTGTTTGTGCGGCACGATTTTTCCAAAAAAGAGCGGGCGAGGGGCAAAATATCTTCTTTGCGCTTTGAAAGCGGCGGTATATGTACTTCAAGTCCCGTAATGCGGTAGTATAAATCTTTGCGGAAACGTCCGCTGTCTTTCCAGTCACTGAGCGGGCTGTTTGTCGCGCAAATAATGCGTACGTCAAATCGTTTGCTTTCACTGTCTCCCACCCGCCGGAATTCACCGGTTTCCAAAATGCGCAACAGCTTTGCCTGAATGTTTAGACCGATGCAGCCGATTTCGTCCAAAAAAAGGGTGCCGCCTGCGGCTTTTTCAAACAATCCGGGGCGCGTAACCGCTCCCGTATACGCGCCGGCTTTGGTTCCGAATAATTCTCCTTCAACCAGCGTTTCCTGTACGGCCGCAATGTTTTCTTCGATAAAGGGCGCGTGCCTTCTTTGTGATAAATCATGTATGAGACGGGCGGCGCGGCTTTTTCCCGTTCCCGTTTCTCCCAACAGGAGCACCGGCATATCGTTTGTTGCGGCAAGCAGAATTTCGTTTTTCAGTAAAGTGAATGAATGCGATATGCCTATAAAACGGCTCAGCGCCTCAGATTCTTCAGGTGCCGCTTTTTGTTCCGTATCCGCTGCCGTCGATACGCTGCCTTTCGGGACAGCGTGATGGCGGATAAACGAAGTCAAATACGACGGACAGCAGGGGAATACAACGATATCCGTTACACCCGATTTGAGTATTTCCGGCGCAAATACGGTATTTTTTTCGGATACAAGGGCAATAATCGGTACATCGCCGCAACGCTGTAGGATGCTGTGGCATTTTTGTACATGGCCGTGTTCAAAAAACAAAAAGTCGAACAATATCAGCGAAAACACTGTGTGAATATCATCCGCTTCGGCCGGAAAAAAGGGAAGACTTTCAATGCGCATATCTTCACTTGTCAGTGATGTGCAAAAGTGCTTGAGTTTATCGCGACTGCTGACTAATAAAACCTGTATCATTGTCTACAAAACACATGGACGGGCGGGTGTCAATTTTCGGGAAACAATCTACTCCATATTAATAAAAATATATACCATATAAAAGGAAAAATAAGAAACACTTTGAGGGGATTGCTCAGTATTTCATGCCAAATTTCGTGTCCCGCATCGAATACTTCGTTGGGGATTCTTTTTTTCCGTTTTGAAAAAATCGGCAGTGCATCTTTGTAATAAACGAATATACTTGAACCGAAACTGTTGCGCCGTACATAGGGCCACATGATTCCTGTCGGAATGCCGTCCGAAAGCAGTACCATAGAGGGATTGGCTTTAAATATGGCGGATAAAATATCTTTTTCCATATCTTTCGAAAAATATCCGGTATAGCGCCCGACTATGTGCAAGCCTGGAAAAGTGCTGTGGACATTCCGTTCCGATTCTATAAGGGCGCCTTTGTGTCCGCCTAAAAGATATAAAGATTTATACCGTGTTTCCAAAATCGTAAGGAACGAAATGAGTGTGGTAAAAGGATTGTAACGGACGGGCTTAGGGTTTTTTAGAAAAACGGCACCGTTTATAATGCTTTTTGATGTTGGCAGCACCAAGGCGGCGTTTTCCAAGCAGTGCCGATATTCGGCATTGCAACGTGCTTTGAGTAAATTCCACACCGATAAAAAGACGATTTGTTTAGTACCCGATACCGCTAAGAGTTCAAACAGTGTTTGTTCCAAATGTTCCGGTCGTATTATGTCTATCGGTATCCCCGCAACTTTTATTCTTTCGACTTCCATGCCTCATACTCCGTTAGTGCGCTTTGTATTGCCGCAAGACCGTACAGTGCTGCCGTTTCAGAACGCAATATGTTCGTTTTAAAATGTATCGGCATAAAACCGCTTTGTTCTAACAAATTCTTTTCGGCGGGGCTCATTCCGCCTTCACAGCCGACAGCGATGGCCGTATCCGATGCGCACACTGCACCGTTTTGTATATGAGTGAACAAATTTTTTTGATTTTCTTCATTATTTTCGCACAGCATAAAGGCGCACACGTGCCGGTTTTCCGCCGTTTTTTTCCACAGCTCGGCGGCTTGTTCGGGTGACATGCTTTCGGTTACGCTAGTCGCAACGGGAGAACCGCTTTGCTGCCGCGCTTCGCGGACGATGCGCCGCCAGCGCTCTATACGCGGCTGATACGGGGGAGAATATAAACCGCATACCGGGACGATACGGCTTACGCCGCATTCGGTCGCTTGGCGGACAATCAAGTCCATTTTATGTGCTTTGGGTAAAAACTGAAACAGCCAAAAAGCGGTTTCGGATTGCCGAGCGGCACGATCGTATGCTTTTTGAGGCGGCGCGGCACAGGGACGTAACGCGGGACTTTGTTTTTCCGCGCAAAAGCTCATTGGAACGAAGCTGCCGTCGGCTAAGCGCACATCGAGCACTGCGCCCTCGGTAAGGCGCAACACACGAGACAGATAACGGTATTCTTTCGGATTTAAGGCTATGCAGCCGTTTGAATCCGGCATTGCCGAACTGACGAACTGGCGCATTAGCGGTGTTAGCGTGCTTTTTTCGCGCCGCTTTTTGCGCCTTTTTCGGCCGCGTTTTGTCCCGAAACCGAAGCGACCGGCTGTTCCGCTTGCAGTTCTTTGAGCGTTTTGGCCGACTTTACCAAAGTGTCGAAGTCCGAGCGGTCAAATGTTTCCAGCGCGGCTTTAAGCTGAATATCGAAGTCCAAATCGTATAATTCGGCCGGTTTTGTGCGGTTTACTTGCAGCTTTATAAGCCGGCGCAAAAGCCGTAAATCGAGCTTGTATGTGGCTGCCAACGTGCGTGCAAAAGAAGCGATTTCCTGCTCATTCATGGCGGGGTGCGAATCGGTGTATGTGCCGATAGCATTGTCGGTAACCAAAGCGGCATACGCCTTTTCTTCAGCCTCCGTAAACGCGGGGATGGGAACTTCCATGTCGGGGGGAATACCTATTTTATCGATATTTGAATCGCTGGGAGTGTAATAACGCGCCATTGTCAATTTTATGCCGTCCGAATTAGGCAGGGGGACGACTTGCTGAACGGAACCTTTACCGTAGCTTCGTTCTCCGACAAGGTACGCCAAATGATAATCCTTTAACGCGCCCGCAAGGATTTCGGAAGCGCTTGCCGACCCCTTGTTTATTAACACTACAATGGGAATATCTTTGGGCATAACGGTCGCTTTTTCGGAGGCGCGGTACACCGAATTTTCGAATATAAGGCGGCTTTTGGTGCTGACGATAACACCTTTGTCGATGAATTTGTCCGCAACTTCGGCGACACTGGAGATAAGGCCGCCGGGATTGTTCCGCAAATCGATAATCAGCGATGTAAATCCGGCAGCTTTAAACGAATCCAAGGCATCCTGCACCCGGTCCGGCGTTTTCGGCGTAAACTCTATAATGCGCACATAGCCGGTTTTGTGCCGTCCCTGTTGTATCATGCCGTATTTTACGGTGGGTACTTCAATGATTGCGCGTACCAGCGATACGGGAAATTCTCCCGTTTTTCCGCGCCGGATCATCAAATTGACGGTGGTTCCTTTGGGGCCGCGTAAGATTTTAAGCACTTCTTCCATAGTAATGTCCGCGGTAGACGTTCCGTCGATGCTTAAAATCAAATCACCGGCTTGTATGCCCGACTTCCAGCCGGGAGTGTCTTCTATCGGGGAAACCACTTCCACATAGGCGGGTTTATCCGCGGATGTTTCAAGCGGTTTACTGATTGACAATCCCACTCCGCCGAAACCTCCGGAGGTGGTATCGTTTAAGTCGCGCATTTGAGCCGGCTGTAAATATACCGTATACGGATCGCCCAATGCGTCCATCATGCCTTTTAAGGCGCCTTCGTACAGCACGTGCGGGTCTACTTCGTCAACGTAGTTGCGTACAACAAAGTTGTATACGCTGTTTAACAGCTCCATGTATTGACGCGAATGAACTTCCCGCTCCGTACTTGATTCGGCAGCGGGTGCAGCTTGTGCAAACGCGGACGGCAAAGCCAATATGCAAAAAGCAAAACAAAGCGTAAAAAGTGCGGTTAAAAAAGGACGTAATAAAGCGGTGGTTTTTTCGGTTTTCATATATCTATTGTACGGTGCCGACAGAATTTGTCAAGTGAGCGTGCGCGTAAAGGGCGGAAAAATCTTGGAATAATTCCGGTATAATTTATCTTGTAAGCGGTTGCCTGTTGCTTCGGATTAGGGTATAATAAAATTCGGTGTAGGATATTCGATGAAAAAAAGAACGCTGCTTTTTGCCGTAACGGCGGCATACGAAATTGTCCGCTTATTTTTTATTCTTGCAACTCAGCCGGAAATTGCGGGGCGTCAGTTGCCGCTTGCCTGGTATGCGTCCGTGCCGCTTTTAATGCTGCCGCTTTTTTTGCTGTACGATATACACAGGAGCGACTCGGTGCAGTCTTTTTCTCTCAGCGCCTATGCGGCGGTAAAAACGGCGGGGCTTGCGGGCTTTGTTTTTTTTGTGCGTCATATATTCATTCAATATACATACACCGTTTTTATAGACAGATTATATGTAATCCGAATGATTGTATATGTACTGCCTTTTTTTTTAATCGATACTATTTTGTCCGTAACGAGTATGATTCAATATTATAAGCGGCATAATAAAACGGAAGGTGAACCATGCAAATAATTCCTGTTGCCAGCGGTAAAGGCGGCGTGGGTAAAAGTCTTTTATCCGCAAACCTTGCCGTCACTTTGGGTAAAGCCGGTAAAGATGTTATTCTTGCCGACCTTGATTTGGGAGCTTCAAATCTTCATTTGGCTATCGGTCTGCAAGCGCCGAAAACGGGCTTGGGAACGTTTTTATCGGGCGCATCCGAGTTCAAAGATATTATTATACCGTCCGGCTATAAAAATGTGCGCTTTATTGCAGGCGATTCGGAAATTCCGGGTTTGACCGCCCTGCCGCTGTCGCAAAAAAGTGCACTGATTAGAAGATTTCAGCAGATGGAAACCGATTATCTTATTTTGGATTTGGGTGCGGGCACTCATTTGACCATTTTGGATATGTTTTTGCTTTCTCCGCAGGGAATTCTGGTTACCGCCCCGACGGTTACGGCAACGCTTAACGGCTATTTGTTTTTAAAGAATGTGTTGTTCCGCCTTATGTACAATTCGTTCAAAAAAAACTCAAAGGCGTATCAGTATCTTGAGCAGTTAAAAAAAGACACGGCTATGCTCCAAAAGCTGTACATTCCCAAGCTGACCGAAAATATTATGCGCATTGATCCTAAAAGCGCGGAGATTTTTATAAAGCGTATTCAAAAGTTCAGACCGCGCCTTGTTATGAATATGATTGAAGAACCCAAAGACGCCGAGCGTGCGATGAAAATCAAGCGTTCATGCAGCGAGTATTTGGGATTGACGCTCGATTATTTGGGGGTTGTGTTCCGCGATCCTTTGCAGGATGTGGCGCTTTCGTCGCGTTTGCCGATAACGGTATACAAACCGCAATCCATACTTTCTCAGTCCGTGTTCCGTATTGCCGATAAGGTGTTGCAGTCCGAGGATTTGAAATTTGACGATGCAAGTGCTGTGCAAAACGGATTTGAGCTTATGGAAAGTGAAGCGGAAGATGATTATGAAGCGAAGTTGTCGTACGTGGAAGATTTAATCGGAAGCGGTGCGTTGACGGCCGCAGAACTTGCCGATACGATTAAAACGCAGCAATATGAAATTACGCAGCTTCGTAAGGAAAATCTGCTTCTAAAGTCGAAAATTGTGAAAGCTCACGCGCAGGGATTCAGGCTCTAGGCGCAATAGCGTTGTGAACCGGAAGCAGCCTGCTCACAAATTTTATGAAGTTTGCAGAAAAAGACCGGGAAAAACAGACCCGCTTCGATTTGCTTTTGCGCATGGAACGGAATTTCACGGAATTGTCAAGGGTGATACGTTCTCCTCCTCACATGGCCGCTGTTGCAGGTAAGCCTCGTGAAGTTTTTGCGGAATGTTGTACTGTCCGTCTTTCTTGCCGGTCTGTCCGAAAAACTTGCCGTACTCTGTGCCCGTGACTCGGCAATACGAGCTGTAAGCTCGTTACGGTTCCTTGCGCTCCGTCACGGGCTTTCCGGCAAAAATGGGTCCTCTTTTGATGCATAAAACAGCGAATTTTATTATGGTTAGATATTTTCTTTGATTTTTATAATTGCGGCGGTTATGCAGTCTTGCGGCTTACGTTTTTTTCCGTCCATCAGGTATGAAAACAGTTTCGATACCGCCGTGTAGCCCTGCCTGTCCGGTTCCTGGCAAATGGTAAAATCGATAAACCCTTCTTTTACCAGGCATTTTGTTGCGGGAATATCGTCGAATGACAATATATGCGGCTTTTTCCGTTCCGCCGATTTAAGATTCGATTCCCTAACCGCTTTGCACACGCCTTCAACTCCGGCGGCGGCAATAAAAATGCAGTTTACCGAGGGATATTTTTGCAGCGCCTCAAGCGTTTTTCTATAGGCGTGTGTATCGTCATCGAGCGATTCAAATGTGCACATGACTGTATAAGGCCGGGCGCGTTTTTGCAGCCCTTGAATAAAACCGTTTACGCGTTCATTGTGGCCGCGGATATGGAAAGACCCCGTAACGATTAAAATGCGCAGCTCGTTTTGTGTCATAAGCGAAATCAAGCCTGCTGCCGTTTCTCCGCCGCTCGCGTAATCGGGACCGACATAACAGAGGCGCTCGGTATCGGGAATGTCCGTGTTTACGCTGATGACGGGTATTCCGCTTCCGATGAGTTTTTGCACCGCATATTGAATCTCGGGGACATCGACGGTGGCGATACACAAACCCGAAAGCTGCAGTGCCGTCAGTTTTTGTATTGCGCGGATGTGAGTTTCCGTATTGAAGCCTTTTATATGTTCTATGTGAAGGGACACTCCGAAATCCTGCAATTCTTTTTCCGCCCGGCGGAATCCGGCAATGATATCGTCAAAAAAGGGGTTACCGATGTCGGGAAGCAAACAGCCGATTTGTATCGGCTGTTTGCGGGCTGCAAGAATCTTCCCCGCCATATTCGGCACAAATCCCAGTTCGTCGGCAATACGGCGTACTCTTTGCGCTACTTCGGGGTTTACTCCCGCACGGTTATGCAGCACACGGTCTACGGTTCCCCTCGAAACGCCTGCTGCAGCCGCTATGTCTTTTATTACGACCGCCACCGTTTTCCTTATTTGTTAAAAATAACTTCGTTGAAAATATTTTCGTATAATTCCTGTTTACCCGAAGCGGGGTGCACCGAATCATAGGATTCGGCCATGGCTGCAAGGTTTTCCAAGGTCATTTTACCCGCTGCAAAATCGGCACCTTTTCCCTCTGCAAAAGACGCATAGCGTTCTTTAATCAGTGCATCGATTCGTCCGTCTTCAATAAGAGCGGCAGCTTTTTCCAAACCCAGTGCAAACATATCCATACCACCGATATGTGCGATAAATAAGTCTTCCGGTGCGGTCGAATTTCTTCTGCGCTTTGCATCAAAGTTTAAGCCGCCCGTTTTAAAGCCGCCCATACGCAGCACCGCCCGCATAGCCAAGGCCGTTTCATATATGCTCGAAGGGAATTGGTCGGTATCCCAGCCGTTTCGGCTATCACCGCGATTCGCATCGATGGAACCGAGCATCCCCGCATCAACACATACCGATAATTCATGGTAAAAATCATGCCCTGCAAGCTCCGCATGATTTGCTTCAATATTCAGTTTAAAATCCTTTTCCAAACCATAGGTACGCAAAAAGCCTATCACTGTTTCCGCATCAAAGTCATATTGATGTTTTGTCGGCTCCATCGGTTTCGGCTCGATATAAAAACAGCCGGTAAAGCCCTGCTTTCTCGCATAGTCGCGCGCCATCGTTAAAAAACGGGCGAGGTGTTCTTTTTCAGCCTGCATGTCGGTATTCAACAGCGACATATAGCCTTCACGTCCGCCCCAAAAGGTATAGCCTTGCCCGCCGAGCTTTATCGTTGCATCTATTGCGCATTTCACCTGAGCTGCAGCGTGGGCTACAATGTCGAACTGCGGGTTTGTCGCAGCCCCGTTCATATAGCGCGGATTACTGAACACATTGGCCGTCCCCCACAAGAGTTTGACGCCGGTTTCTTTTTGCCGCTCATACAGACCGTCGGTAATTTTTATAAGATTTTTTTCACTTTCGGCAGGACTTTTCCCTTCAGGGCTTATATCCCGGTCATGCCAGCAATAATAGGGCGCTCCGATTTTAGTAATAAACTCAAAAGCCGCATCCGCTTTATTTTCGGCGTTTGTCATCGCATCCGTGCTGCTGTTCCACGGAAACTTTATTGTTCCCGCTCCGAAGGGGTCGGAACCTTCGGCACAAAAAGAATGCCAATAAGCGATTGCAAAGCGCAAATGCTCTTTTATCGATTTACCTAAAACGACTTTGTTTTCATCGTAGTATTTAAATGCGAGCGGATTTTTCGATTGTTTCCCCTCAAACCTTATTTTACCGATACCGGGAAAGTATTCGGTACTTCCTTTAAAGAATGACATATAAACCTCCTGATATAAGAGTTTGCTTCGCAAACTCGACATACGGAACCTTGCGCGATGAAAGACAACATTCCGTATCAGTCTCCTAATAAAAATTCTTGCAGAAAGCGCCGGCTTTCAAAAAAATCAGTCGTATACATAGAGGGGTGTCAGCTGCCCCAAAATCTCATTATAATCGCGGTACGCCTGTTCGTATTCGCAAA
>CAUTRX010000007.1:0-10665 GCA_963540775.1 uncultured Treponema sp.
GCTCGCTTCGGATCCGCGCGTACTTGTTACACTTACAAAAAACGAAGTTTTTTTGAGTAAAGATGCAGGACTGCACTGGAAGTCGCTCGGCTTCAGCTCCAAAACAAGCGGCGGAAAAGCGGTTGCGGCGGCAATGCTCGATGTAAAAACGGCAGCGGGAACAAAAAAAGAATTAACGGTTTTTTTGTCGCATGCTTTGTACGGTCTTTCGTATATGTACCCCGATGTGCACTCTTCGTCGTGGAAAGTTATCGATACGGGTTTTGAGCGCATGCCTTCTTTGTCGCACAGCGATGAATTTGCCGACATTGCGGTTATGCCGCTGCGCTTGCAGGACGGTTCGGAAAAAGAAGAAGTATTTCTTACGCAAACGTTTTTGCCGCGGCTGTACCGTTTGGATTGGGAAACCAAAGCGGGCGTTCTTATCGCAAAAGGAACGGAGGCCGCCGATACGTGGGACGGTTTAAGCAGAGCCGCCGACAAACTCGTGTTTACAAGTATGGACGGCATTATCGTGTTCGATCCGTTTTCGCAGGGACTTGTTCCGCAAAGCGGCGAAACCGACCGAATGCTGAACCTTTTAACCGATATCCGCGACATTCCGCTGTGTGCCCGTTTTCCCGCCCGGATGACGGGGATGGGCGTTCCGGTTATTTTGAGCGAGCTGTGGCTTTCGCGAGCGGGAAGAATTCAATCCGCATACGAAAGTAAAATCAAAGACAAAAAAAGTTTGTACGTGCCGGCAGGGCAAGTGCTTTCGCAGGCGGGGATAAAAATGTTTTCTTCGCTTATCGAAGAAAATAAATTAAACAGCCTTGTCATCGACATGAAAGACGATTACGGCTATTTACGCTACCGCTCCAAAGATCCGCTGGTGTCCCAAAAGGCGAAAGAGAGTGCATATGCGCTGGACATAGATTCGTTTATCGAAACCTTCAAAAAAAAAGACGTGTATCTTATTGCGCGCATTGTGGTGTTTAAAGATCACAATTTATACGGTTGGAACTCCGGTAAATACGCCGTGTGGGACAGGAAAAAAAACGCGCCGTGGCAGGGCATAAAGGGCTTTGAAGAAATTGCCGACGAAGACGGCGTTCCTGCCGAAAAAAGGCCGCTGTTCTACGATGAACATTGGGTCGACCCGTATTCCGAAGAAGTGTGGGAATACAATGTTGCCGTCGCCAAAGAATTGATTGAGCGCGGCTTTGATGAAATTCAATTTGATTATATACGTTTCCCGACGGACGGACGGAACATCGGCGACACTTTTTACCGCTGGCGCGACAAGGGCATGGATGCCGAAAGCGCGCTTACATCGTTTTTGGCGTATGCCAGAAAAAATATCGATGCGCCGATAGGCATCGATATTTACGGAATGAACGGCTGGTACCGAAGCGGCAGCCGTACCGGACAGGATGTTGAATTGCTTTCGCACTATGTCGATGTTATTTGCCCGATGTTTTATCCGAGTCATTTTGAACAGGGGTTTTTAGCGTATCCGCCGATTGCCGAGCGTCCGTACCGCGTGTATTTTTACGGCACTTACCGCAACAGTATCATTGCGCGGTCGCGTGCCCTAATCCGTCCGTGGGCGCAAGCCTTTTATTTGAATGTGTCTTTTGACAAACGGTTTTACGATAAAGATTACGTGTTGCGCCAAATTTACGGCGTGCGCGATGCGGCGGACAACGGGTATATGTACTGGAACAATTCGGGGCGGTATACCGACCTTACGCCCGATATCGGCGGCGCCGCAGCCGATTCGGCTTATCCGTGGGAAAAAGCCGAGCGCGATAAAAGTTCGCGTAAGCCCGCCGTGTCGGGTTTTTGAAAATCGGTTTTTTAGACCGCGCGGTGCATTTTGCGGCACATGTGCGCATTTAAATTGCGGCGGTATGTAGACAGAGGTGCCTGAGCCGCCGCTTCGGTGACGGAGAAATTATGTTTTCGCATACAGTATATGAATGGGGACTGGAAGTTATAAAATCGGTGCAATCGGTAAAATCCGAACCGCTGACACTTTTTATGAAGGCGGTAAGTTTTTTGTCCGATCCGAAAGCATATGCGGCGGTTTTGCCGATAATCTTTTTGTGTGCGGATGAAAAATGCGGTATGCGGCTTGCACTGAATGTGTTTTTTACCGCCGGTTGCAACACAGCGATAAAAAACGTACTGAAAGTTCCACGCCCCTATATTGCCGATCCATCGGTCGGCTTAACTTCGGTATACGGCTATTCCACTCCGTCCGGACATTCGCACATATCCGCCGCGATGTGGCCGTATGCGGTATACCTTTTTTCGAAACCGACTGTAAACTGCGGTCAAACCGGGAACGGGAAAAAGCGGCGAAAATTTTCTCACACAGTGAAGGTGTTTTTGGGGGTGTTTATTCCCCTGTTAATCGGATTTTCGCGCGTGTACTTGGGGGTGCATTATCCGTCGGACGTGTTGCTCGGCTTGATATTGGGCTTTTTATTTTCTGCAGGATTAATATTATTCGGATCGTGCATCGAATTGCGGATACGAAACTGCGCGCGTATGATTAAAATACTGATTGCCGCTTTAACGGTGGCGGTATTAAATGCTCTTTCTCCCGAGGATACGTCTATGGGCGGCGCTTTTTTCGGCTTTGCAGTCGCCTGCATTTTGCTGTTTGAAACGGGCGGATTTTGTGCGTCAAGCGGTTCCATTGTGCAAAAAATGCTGCGCGTATGCATGTGTGTCGGCTTGTGTGCGCCGCTTTATATTGTGCTTAAAAACTTTTTTTCGGGCATGGACAGTGCACACTATCAGCTGTGCCGCTTTGTGCATTATGCGGCGGTTACCTTTTTCGGCGGGTTTATCGTGCCGAAACTGTGCATACTGTTACAGTGTGCGCAGCCGGCGGTTTTAAAACCCGATGCGGAGTACGGAGAAAAGGCCGTATGAAACGCTACACACCGAATGAATCCGTTGCCGCCATCGCGACCGCGCTCGGTCCGTCCGCTCTTGCGGTTGTCCGCACCTCGGGAGCGGATTGTATTTCACTGGTCAGCCGCATTTTTTCGCGTCCCCGCGCACTTTTAAATGCGGGCGGTAACAGCCTCGTTTACGGATGGATTCAAAACGGCGGCGAAAAAATCGATGAGGTTATGCTCGGCGTATACCGCGCGCCCAAAAGTTTTACCGGCGAAGACATGGTCGAGATTTTTTGCCACGGCGGAACAGCCCCCGTTTCGGCAGTGTACCGCCTGCTTTTGCAAAGCGGTTTCCGTGCCGCCGAAGCAGGCGAGTTTACATTCAGAGCCTTTATTAACGGAAAAACCGATTTAACGCGTGCCGAAGCGGTACATGAAATCATCGATTCGAAAACCCAAGACGCCCGAAGCCGCGCATGCGGTCGCTTAGCCGGTTCTTTGTACGAGGAATTGGAACGGATAAAAAAGTCGGTTCTTTGTGCACTCTCCGCTTTGGAAGCGGATATCGAGTACCCCGAAGATGAAAATGCCGTCGCCGGCGCCTTTGACCCCGCGTCTTTAACCGAAGCCCGCGACAGGCTCTCTTCTTTGATTGCATCATGGGAATGCGAAAAACTGTACCGGGACGGCGTGCGTATGGTGTTGTGCGGGCGGACAAACGCGGGAAAATCGAGTTTGTTCAATGCGCTTTTAAAAGAAGAACGTGCTATCGTTTCGGACATTCACGGCACCACCCGCGATTGGCTGGAAAGTTGGATTTCTTTCGGCGGCGTTCCCGTCCGGCTTTTCGATACGGCGGGTTTGCGCGAAACCGAAGACAGGGTTGAACAGGCGGGAGTTGAGCGCACGCTTGATTTATCCGCCGATGCGGACATACTTCTCTATCTTATCGATTCGCGCTCAGGTGTTCATGCGGAAGATGAGCGCCTGATCAAAAAACTGGAGAGCGGCGGAAAACCGCTTGTTATTGTTTGGAATAAAATCGATACGCTTGAAGCCGACGAACGGAATGCGCCGGCGGCCGAAGACGGCAGGGGTCAAAAAACAACAGCAGCGGACGGACAGCGGGTCGGCACGGACGGGGCGGCCGATATGTTTCAAAATGCGGTACACGTGCGTGTCAGCGCAAAAACGGCGCAGGGTATGGACGATTTAACGCAGGCGGTTAAAAAACTGCTTTTTGCCGAAACGCAAACCGAACGCTTTCAGGCGGGACTCGGCTCCGTGCGCCAAAAACGCTCGGCCGATGAAGCACTGGAATCTTTAAACCACGCAATTGCCGCCGCCGATTTAGGGCTTCCGCCCGACGCCGCCGTTCAGGATATGGAAGACGCCCTCGCGTCTTTGGGGGAAATAACGGGTGAAGTCAGTCCCGACGATATTTTGGAAAACATTTTTTCGCGCTTTTGCGTCGGAAAATAAAGTGCACCTTTTTTCCGTCTTTCGGGGCGGAACGGCGGTTACCGATTTTTCCATTGAACGCGTATAACCGTTTTGTCGGAATCGGATAAAAACGCATTCAAAGACAAGCGGAACGCGGCCGTTTTTCCGTTTATGCGGACGGTTCCCGTTTGCGGCGGTTCAATCGAAGCTGCGCTGATCGGCGAAGGTGCGCCGATGTCGAATATAAAAAAGGCATTTTTCAAATCCGCCTGTAACGATTTTCCGTACATAGTGCCGATCAGTTCGGCGTATTCGGAGGCTTCCATTTGTTCTCCGGTAAAAAGCGGTGCGGCGAGCAATTCGGTGTATTCAGCCGTTTCTTGCGGCAAAAGCCGGACAAGGGCGTTTACGGTTTCCGGGGTAAATGTCAATGTCAAACTTTCTTCTTGACCGGTCTTTTCGATTTTTACCGTACCTTTTGCGCCGGCGGTGCGTATATCGGCGATATGGGCTTTGAGGGCAATATCGGTTTTACCGGAAAAAGTCAATTCGGTTACATTCATTCCCGCCGCTTCAAATGAGGAACGTAAAACTTTTTCGTCAAATCGAATGCTGCTTTGGCTGCCGTCCGTAAAGGCTAAGAGGGTTTGTTCAAGAGTGTTTCCTGCTTGGGTTTTGAATTCGATAAGGGCGCTTTTGTCGGGATTGACCGATAGAGCCGCGCGTGCGGTGCAACCTGCGGCAAAAAAACACAAAAGTACAACGGAAATCACACGTGCTGAAAGTGCTTTGTTGCAGGATACAGAAAAGTCGTTTTTTGTTTGTTTATTCATGTTATTTAAACAGGTGTTTTGCGGGGACGGTTACATGCATTCCCGTTGAAAAAACCAAGCCGCCGATAATCGAATCCTGTAGCGAAAGCGCCGAATTGTCGGGTTTGTTGAAAACCGTCCAGCTTATATCCTGTACAAAGGACACGCGGGTTGCTCCCGTCTGCAAGCCGCGGCTGTGCCAGCTTATGCCGAACACTCCGGGAAAAACGGAGGCTTTAATCGGATCGCTTTTTCCGATAAGGTGCGGTTCTCCCGCGGTAAACACGGGGCCTGCGTACACACAAAAGCCGTGCGGGACGCTGAGCGTAAGCAGCAGGGGGAATTGCACGATATGCATACGCGGCTCGATACGTATTTCGGCGGCAAAGCCGGGCTGCACTTTCCATGCACGGTAGCGCGCGTGTACCTGAAAATACGCTCCTCTGATATTCAGCATAAAACCGTCCGCCGTGTAAAAATTCCATGCGATCCGCCCGGAGAAATCAAAGGCGGTGTTGTCGATAAATGAGGCCTCCGCTTCGGAATGCGGTTCTTTGTGAGAAGGCGCGGCGGTTCCGGTGCCGGAAGCGGGACGTGTCGGCTCCGGCGCTTTTTCGGAGGCAGGTTGTACCGCCGGCTTTTCGGGGGCGGGTTGGGAAACGGCGGCTTTTTCCGTCTTTCCTTCGGGGGGTAAAAACTGTCCGCATGCCGTATATCTTTTTCGCCACGACGGTTTATTCAGAGACGATACAATGACGCCGGTACTCGGGCCTTCGCTTGCAGCGTGGATAAATTGATTATTTCCCAGATACAAACCCGCATGTGTGATTTTTCCGCCGTCTTTAAAAAATAAAATGTCGCCGGGTTCTTTTTTGTCGTCCGGCACGATGCGGCAAAACGAATACATTGCCGCCGCAGTGCGGGGTAGTTGAATTCCCGCCGCTTCACGGGCAACCGTATAAATAAATCCCGAACAATCCATACCCGAAGTACTGACACCGCCGTAACGGTAGGGAACGCCTGCATATTGTTTTGCCGTTTTTATAACCGTATCCCGCAAGGTTTGCTTTTCCTGCGCGGCGTAGCGGGTGTCGAAGGCAGGGGAGTCCTGTGCGTGGAGGAGCTGCGGCAGGCAGCACGCGGCACAAGCCGCATATAGTAAAGAGATGCGCAAAATCGATAAAAAGCCGTTTTTAAAGCGGCGCCGAACAGTCATATATGCAGTATACGCAAATATGTGCAAAGGCTCAAGCCGGAATAATGCCGAACAATGCACTCTTGCAGGGACAATGGACGGTCTGCAGCTAGACCCGCGGCTTCTTAAAATTGACGAAAATACAATAAAGGGGTATGCTGTGTGCTATGGATACGAAAACACGCAACTCTCAAAACACGGAACAGGCGGACAGTCTTTGTGCAAGCGCCTCTTCCTGTACGGACGGCTCAAGCTGTTCTTCCTGTGCAAAGACGTGTTCTTTTGCCGGCAGCGAAAAAAGAGCTGAACAGGCAGCCTCACATAATTGTGAAAACGGCAGCCCGGTTCACGGAGATTTGAGCGCGCCGCTTCATCCGAAAAGCCGCGTTAAAAAGGTAATCGGTATAGTCAGCGGAAAAGGAGGCGTCGGAAAATCTTTGATAACGTCTCTTTTAGCCTGTGCGGTGCGGCGGGCAGGTTGTACTGCCGCCGTTTTGGATGCCGACATAACCGGGCCGTCCATTCCCAAAATGTTCGGTTTGCACGCCCAAGCTCAAGTCGACAGCGACGGCGTATATCCGGTACAAACTGCCGGCGGAATTCAAGTTATGTCGATCAACTTTTTACTGGAACACGAAACGGATCCGGTACCTTGGCGAGGGCCGATCATAGCGGGGGCAGTCAAGCAGTTTTGGACGGATGTTATTTGGCAGGATGTCGACTGCATGTTTGTCGATATGCCGCCGGGAACGGGGGATGTGCCGCTGACGGTGTTTCAATCCCTGCGAGTCGACGGCATTGTCGTTGCGGCAAGTCCGCAGGAATTGGTCGGAATGATTGTCGAAAAAGCGGTAAAAATGGCGGATATAATGCATATTCCCGTTTTGGCGCTTGTCGAAAATATGAGCTATATTGAATGTCCCGATTGCGGGAAAAAAATCAAATTATTCGGCGAAAGTAACGCCGAGCCGCTGGCAAAAAAACACGGCATACCCTCGATTGTAAAACTGCCGATAGATCCGAAACTTGCCGCGCTGTGCGACGCCGGCTCGATAGAAAAAGCGTCTCGCCCGGAGTTTGATGCACTGGTGCAGACACTTGTGTCCGCAGCGGAGCGGGAAGACTGAAGCCGCCGGAATTTTATTTGAATCGAGTCATAAACCATCCGGCAGTATAAGCGGCGAAAATAAAAATCAGGCAAAAATAAATGGAATTGTCGGCAAAGGTTCGGGTTAAAAAAGCGCCCGTTCCGGCCCCTATGCCGAAAAAACCGATTACGCACATATATTGCACAAAGCGCTTTCCCGCCGTCTTATCTTTTTTGTACAAAAAGGAATACAAATATTGCATTGAAGTTTTTAAATTGCCGGTTATCATTGTCGTTGCGACCGCCGAGCCTTCCAATTTATTGAATGTACCGACTTGAACGGCAGCCAAAAAAGAAACGGTACAAGTTGTAAATAAAGGGTGTGTGTGCGCGGAAGTAAGGCCGATAACAATCAATACGACAGCTTTGAACAGCAAGACAATTTTTATACGTGTGGAGAATTCGATCTTCCGATGTTCGTATCGAGAATTTGCGACGAGGGTGTTGATTTTGTTCGGTTGGCTTCCGATAAAAGAGGCGCCTTTTATATATTCGGATAAAAGAATACCGAAAGAGAAGAACAGTATCGGAAGCAAATATTGCGGAACGCGGCCGTATTCGCCGTTAAAAAGTGAAATTGAAAGCAAAATCAAATTACCCGTTTGCGCATTTGCAAAAACGCCGTTTTTTAAAATAAAAGTGTATGCGTCCAAAAAACCGCCTAAAAGCGCGAGAATAAGTGCAATGTAAAGGCTTTCATAAATCTCTATAGACGGAGGCGATTTTTTTGTGTTCATGCGATTTTCTCTTTGTCGCCGATATCATACCCTTAAAAGAATGAAAATGCAATGCATTGTCCCCCTCTTGCTATACAAACAGGGCTTAAAAAATATACATATCGGAACAAGAAACAGCATGGCGGACACGGCGGCTACTGCAGCCGATTTTTTTGCCGTGCCCCGTCCCGAATCCGGTACAAGTTTTTTACCGCTTTTAAAATAATAAACCTGTTCGGAAACTTCCGTTTCGGAACAGGTTACCTTGAAATGCGATGCGGTAATTCGAACTGCCTTCAAGTCTGTCGGCTCCCCCGCAAAGTGCTTGCAATATTTCGGGCATAGGTATATTATACAAATGTTATGTGACACTAAGTTTAAGGAGAGTGCTGTGATGAAAAAATTCATATACGTACTGATTTCCGCTTGTACTGCGCTCGTTGCAATAGCTGCACAGGATTTAAGCGGACGCGATATTATGCTTAAAGCCGAAAAACGCGAAAAAGCGGACACTTCTTCATTCCAAATGGAAATGGTTTTAATCAACTCGTCGGGAAATAAACGTATGCGAGAAGTTTCCGCGTACACAAAAAAATACGGCGGCGAAACAAAAAGCGTCATGGTCTTTTTAAAACCCGCGGACGTAACGGGCGTCGGCTATCTTTCGTTTTCATACGACGAAGCCGGCAAAAACGACGACCGCTGGCTTTATCTTCCCGCATTAAAAAAATCGCGGCGCATAAGCGGTTCTTCCGGCGCGGACGATTTTATGGGAACCGATTTTACCTACGACGACATGAGCGGTCATAAAATCGATGATTACACCCATGAGCTTTTGGGAACCGAAAATCAAGGCGGCAAAACCTGTTGGAAAATCGAATCAAAACCGAAAGGAAAGTCGGCGTATTCAAAATATGTTTCGTGGGTAGATCAGGAATCTCTTTTACAAACAAAGGCCGAATTCTATGACAAACAGGGAGCTTTGCTGAAGGTTTTGACGGTGAGCGAAATAGAACGGATAAACGGTTTTTGGACGGCAAAAAAAATGGAAATGGTCAACATGCAAAAAAAACATACGACGCTTTTGCTGACAAAAAAAATCGAATTCAATAAAGATATTCCCGATTCGTTTTTCCGCGTGTCTTCGTTGGAGTCGGGAAAAGTAAAATAAAAAACTGCCGCAAAGAGGAGACGTCACATGAAAAACTCATTTTTCCCCGGACTTTCGGCCCCGCTTTGGGCGGTCGTTTTTGCGCTTTGTCTTTTTCCCGCCCGCGCCCAGGATACGGGAAGCGATGATTTTTTGGAAACGGAAAATGCACTTTCGCTTAACTTCGGCGGAAAAATCCAAACCGTACACGGTGTGCAGCTCGTTTCCCCCTTCGATTACGCGGCTTCACGCACCTTTGCCGAAATCCATGCCGAAGCCGCTTTCGGAAACTCAAGCGCCTTTGTTTCCTTTGGCGCCGAGTACAATTACCGCAGCAAAGCGCGCACGGGCTTCCGTTTAAATGAAGCTTACTACCGCTATGCGGGAAATTTTTTGGATTTTACGGCGGGGCGCCAAATTATCGCATGGGGACAGGCGGACGGGTTCCGCTTAACCGATGTGTTTTCCGCGCGGGATGTGCGTGATCCTGTCGCTTCGGATACGGATTCTTCTCAGCTTGCCGTTGATGCTCTTCGCATGCGCTTTTTGCACGACGTTTTTACCTTTGAAGTAACCGCCGTTCCTTTTTTTTCACCGAACAAGCTTCCGCCCTTTTTTTTCGAAAGTGCGGCGAACAGCGAGTTTTTTTCAATCGATTTGCCGCGCAGCCAACCTTCCGACTACGGAAAGGTTGCGCTCAAATACACTTTAAAGAACGCCGAAAGTCCGCGCAACTTTACGGACACGGAAGCGGGTGCCCGCTTGTCGTTTACGCTTCCCGCATTGGATTTTTCCCTTTCCGGCTTTTACGGTTGGGATAAAACGCCTTATTATGAGCGCATGGGTATAATAAAAACTCCTCCGCCCAATATCAATGCCGATGTTACCCTGCACGAAAAATATGCACGCATTGCGATGGCGGGCTTTGATGCGGCAATTCCCGCAGGCGATTTTCTTATCCGCCTTGAAAGCGCATGGATAGGGGGCCGCCGTTTTGACCCCAAAGAGGCGATAAAAGCTTTTTCGCTGCCGAATCTGCCGTTTAACCAGCCCGTCGAAAAAAATCAGCTGTTATTGCTTGTCGGCTTGGATTGGAATTACCGCGGCTGGTTTGCAAGCCTCCAGTATTTTGAAGACCTCATCCTCGACCGAAAAGACGATACAAAGCGCGAAATACACGAAGGGTCGGTAAGTTTTAACGTAAGCAAAACCCTTTTGCGCGACACGCTTAAACTTTCGGCTGCGGGTTCCGTCGGGGCAAACTACGGCGATATGTTTGCAAAATTCTCGGCCGACTATGCCCTT
>CAUTRX010000008.1:0-10301 GCA_963540775.1 uncultured Treponema sp.
TATGCCTCCATACTGTGCGGAGCTATCCCTCCGTACTGCGTGGAGCTATGCCTCCGTACCGCACGGAGCTATGCCTCCATACTGCGTGGAGCCGTCCGTCGTTGCACTTAATCAACCCTTCCGGTTTTTAGAGAGCAGTTCCGAGTATATTTTTTTGATGTCGTATTCCGTGCTTGCCGGAATGATAATTACTCGTAAAGAAGTGATGTAAATCAACAAAACTGTTTTGCGTAGTTTTAATTTGTATATGTCAGAATATTGTAATGTCAGTTTACTGTTTACGCTTATTTCTTCCAAGAAGGTATCATAAAAACGGACTTCTATGTTATCAATGTACTGTTTTTCCTGTTTAAAAGTTACTGCGGTTATAATCAGTAGCATAAGCAGCTGTATAATGACAAGCGGCACCGTAATTACGGCGGCCGTCAGTATGGCGGCGATTAATCGCGTTACGGAAAACGGCTTTAGTGTGTGAGGAAAAACGGTAAGCATACTGACTGCGAAAAGCGCTGACAATATCTTCGGTGTGAAAAAGAACGCCGAAAGACCTGCTGCAAGGTGTTTTTTTCCGATTTTAAAGGTAATCGATTCTTCCATACGGATTTTCTCCTATGTACTTTTTAATTAAACCTGTTCGGAAACGTCCGTTTCTGAACAGGTCACCTTGAGTTCTTTTGTGCCGATTTTATGTTCCGCAATAATGTAGAATGCCTTTTCGACCGTAATGTTTTCGTGCAGTTCGCGGGTTTGAAGGTTTTTAAGCGTTAAAAGGTTTTGCTCGGCTTGTACTTTATCGATAAAGATGCCGAACGGAACGGCTTTTTTTTCCGCTGCCGCATACTGCTGATTCATCTTTTTTGCTTCGGGAAAGACTTCCACCGCTAAGCCCGTTTTGCGTAAAGCAAAGGCTGTTTTTTGGTACGAGTGCATTGCGTTTTCATCGGTACAAAAGATTTCGGCATCCAAAAAACCTTTTTGCACTGAAGACTCGCCCAGTTCATCGAGGGCGGCAATAAGACGGTCTAAGCCTATTGAAGCTCCCGCGCCGCTTATCTTTTCTTTCATGTACAAGCCGGTTAAATTGTCGTAGCGGCCGCCCGAACACACCGAACCGATTGAGGGAAGGTCGTTTAAAAAAGTTTCATATACCAAGCCGGTGTAATAATCCAAACCGCGCGTAATGGAAGGATCGAGCACAATGACGTCTTCCATACCGTTATCCCGGATATAGGTGCGGATTTCTTTTAAGCGCTTTACGGCGCCGCTCCCTTCAGTTCCTGCGGATTGCTCCATCAGTGATAGCGTATCATCGAAATTTCTTGCGCCGCAAATATAGTTGAGTACGGCTTCGGTTTTTGCATTGTCGAGCGTTATATCATCAAGGAGAGCGCGCACTTTATCCGTACCGATTTTGGATAATTTGTCTACCGCGCGTAAAATATCTTCGCTTTTTTCGTCTAAATCGAGGTTTGCCAAAAAAATATTGAATAAGCCGCGGTGGCTTATGCGAATGGTAATGTTCTTCACGTCAATGCACAAAAGTGCGTGCCGTATAAGAGCCAGAATTTCAAAATCGGCGGCGGCGCTGTCCGAGCCTACAATATCAAAATCGCACTGTACGAATTCGCGGTAACGGCCTGCCTGCGGTTTTTCGCCGCGCCACACTTTTGCTATATGATAGCGTTTAAAGGGAAAATACAGCTCATCTTTGTGTTCCGCGATAAAACGGGCAAAGGGGACGGTCAAATCAAAACGCAAGGCAACGTCGCGTCCGCCGTTATCGGTAAAGCGGAATACCTGTTTTTCGGTTTCGCCGTCACTTTTACGCAGCAGAATTTCGGCATATTCCAACACCGGAGTGTCTATCGGTACAAAGCCGTAAGAGCGGAAAGCGGCTGTTAACTTTTCGGTTAACAGTGCGCGTTTTATTTCCGCCTCCGGCAAAAAATCTCTAAAGCCTTTTAATATTTTGGGTTGTATAAGTGAAGTCATATCGCTTATAATATATGCAACGGGAGAAAATTGCAATTGCTTTTAGCTGTCGATATCGGAAACACAAATATAGTTGCCGCGCTCTTTGAAAAAGAACGGATTGTGTTTAAGCGGCGCATTTACAGCGATACCAAACGTACTGCAGACGAGTATACGTCGGTTATGCGCTCTTTGTTCCGCGACGCGGGCGTATCGGTTTCGAAAGTGAATTCGGCTGTGTTAAGTTCGGTTGTTCCGCTGCTTATCGGTCCTTTTATCAGTGTTGTCGTCAACTTAACGGGAAAAAAACCGCTTTTTGTAGCGCCGCCGATTTTCGACAAGCTGCCGATAAAGATTCCCGAAACGGCGGTACATCAAATAGGAAGCGATATTGTATGCAATGCGGTTGAAGCTTATGCGCGCTTACGCTGTCCGTGTATCGTTATCGATTTCGGTACCGCGTTAACGTTTACGGCGCTGGATGCGGAAGGAGCAATTCAGGGAGTTGCCATTGCCCCCGGTTTGGGAACCGCCGTAAATTCTCTTTTTAACAATACCGCCCAGCTGCCCTCCGTCCCGCTTGAATCGCCGCCGGATGCTTTGGGAACCAATACGATCCATTCGATACAAGCAGGCATCGTTTTGGGCTACAAGGGCTTAACCGAATCTTTGACGCAAAAAATCAAAGCCGATTTATGTGCAAAAACCGGCTGTAAAACCGAAGATATACGGGTTATCGCAACGGGCGGCTTAAACAGCGTTATAAAGCCCATCACCGATATCCTTGAAAGTGTCGATAGAGATTTAACTTTAAAAGGACTGTACCGTATTTCGCTGTGCTGTTGTGAATAAGTCGTTCCATTGAACGCCCGAACCGGATTTTACATCCTGCAACAGTTTTAAACCGATAACCTGCTCGTAATATTCGGGCGATATGCCGACCGAAAGCTCTTTTTCCGTGCGTAAAACGGCTATGTCCCGCTCTTGAATGACGTCGCCTTTTTTCATACTGTGCATAAAATGCAGTGAACGGTTGGTGCGCCCGTAATTGGGTCTTTCGGACGGGGCAAGTTCTTTTACGCCGTTTCCGATAACTTGTCGGCACAGTTCTCTGCCGAATTCGTTTTGCGCGGCGCTAAGAGCGTCTTGACGGGACATTTTTTCGAAACGGCGCACTGCCGCTGTCATATCGGCGAACGAATCGCTTTCAAGCGCAACCGGATCGTCGAGTCCGTCGGTAGTACGCGAAAGGGTTATATGTTTTTCTATAATACGTGCACCCGAAATAACCGATAAAACCGGAACAATACGCGGATCCAAAGAATGATCGCTTACCCCCGTTTCAATGCCGAATTGTTTTGTATATACATCTATAAGCGAACGATTGTATTCTTCAGGCGGGGCGGGGTAGCTTGTAATACAGTGAAGTAAAGAAAGTTTTTTTAACGGTTTTAATACCGCAAGGGCTTTTTGAATATCCGTCATGCGGGAAACTCCGCTCGAAAGAACAAGCGGAATCTGTTCCGTTTCTTTTAACGCGGATTCAAGTGCGTACAGTTTTTTCAGCAGCGGAAAATGATTTAATTCGGGAGATGCGATTTTAATGTAATCGGGTTTTAAAGCGAACAGTTCTTCCGCCGAGCGTATGCCGAAGGGGGAGCACATAAAACTTTTGCCCAGCGAGCGTACATAATCGCGCATTTTTTCAAAAAACGCGCTCGGCATTTCAAGTTCTTTAAAACGGTCGTACAATCTGATTTTTCCGCAGGGTAAAGCTACGTAACCCGTATTCGGATGCAAAATCTCATCTGCATATACCCATTGAAACTTTATACAATCGGCTCCGGCTTCGGCGGCGGCATCGGCTAATCGTTCGGCTTTTTCCAACGAACCGCCGTGTGCGGTACCTATTTCGGCGACGATAAGTACGCTTTTATTTTCCATATTCTATTTTTCGGCACTTTTACCGCGTTTTGTAATGCGGAGGATAATTTCACCTGCGATAGACCTGCGCTTTTATACATTGACAGGAGTACAGCTTAAATATACAATACCGATATGCGAAAATTTGCATGCTTATATTTAAATACCGGCGGCGGTCACCGTTCGTCGGCAAATGTTTTAAAACAAGTAATGGAAAAAGTGCACCCCGATACTGTTGTTGAACTTTTAAACGGTATCGATTCAAAAAATCATCTTGCCCGCTTTTTTTTTGAAAAATGCTACCAGCTTGCCTGTAATTATTTTTCGGGGGCTTGGTGTTTAACCTACGATTTGGGATCGCATTTTTGGATTCAGCGTTTTGTTAGCATGGTAGTAACTCCGCACACTGCATGGTACTTAAAACGTATTATAAAAAAATCGGGCGCAACCGATGTCGTCAGTTTTCATTTTGCGTTGACGCCTTCGGCCGTTGTCGCGTTGCGCCGTTTGGGCGGCACGATTCCTTTAACCGTCATTGTGACCGATCCTTTTACCGTGCCTACCGCATGGTTTTATGAAAAACAGGTAAAGTATTTTGTTTTTTCGCCGCGTGCAAAAGAGCTTGCCGTTAACGTTTGCGGTGTTCCGGCCGCAAACGTTACCATTGTTCCCTTTTTGCTTAATCCGAAATTTTTGGTGCCGCTTTCAAAAAACGATTTGCTTGCATTGCGGGTAAAACACGGTATTGCTCCCGGTCAAAAAGTAGTGCTTTTAGCCGGCGGCGGCGAAGGCTTGCCGAATGCGGTGCGTATTGTTCAGCATTTTGTGCGGCGAAAAGTAACCTTTACGATTTTGGTTGTTTGCGGTAAAGATACGGCGGCAAAAAAGGTATTGGATATAACAGCGCGCTTACATCCGTCGCTCGATTTGCGTCCTATGGGTTTTATTCCGAACATGGACGAAATGGTAAAAATATGCGATTGTGCAGTTATAAAGGCCGGTCCTGCAACGCTGATGGAAGTGTTGGTTTCGAAAAAACCTGTTATTATCTCTTCCTATATATACGGTCAGGAATTGGGCAATATGCAGTTTGCCGTTCAAAATAAAGCGGGCTGGTATATACGGAATTCTAAAGAAATTTGCGATAGGGTATGCCGTTTGTTCAGTGATGATGCGTATTTCAATTCGGTAAAACAAAATATCGGTGCGCTGCCCCTATCGACCGATGTCCGTCTTGTTGCCGATGCACTGTACAACCGCAGTTCCGTATGAGTTGTGCCGAACGCATTTTATTTTTATATCTTGATACGGGGAACGGTCACGCGGGGCCTGCGCGCTTATTGGAACGTGCCGTAAAAGAGCGGGCGGAAAAAAAACGGGATGTCCGTGTTTTTGTGCGGCACGGGTTTGCCCCTTCAAACCGTGCCCAGCGTTTTTTTTACGAAAGCGGTTACCGCCTGTCGGTGCGCTATTTGAATGCTGCCTATTCCCTTTTTTACGAAATGACAAAACCGTTTTGTGTTTTGCACGTATTGGCTTTTTTTCTTGCGCGGCGCAATTCGCTCTACATAAAAAACCTGATACGCTCGCTGGAAATTACGCACATTGTTTGTTTTCATTTTGCCGTAACTCCGGCTATCGTAGCCGCATTAAAATCTTTGCGTAAAAAAATTCCGCTTACAATAACGGTTACCGATCCCTTTACCGCTCATCCTGCATGGTTTTTATATAATAAATGTACGTCTTTGCCGATACGTTATGCCGTTTTTTCGGAACAAATGGAACAAACCGCCCGCACGGTTTACGGTATACGCGCTTGCTGTGTCTTTCCCTTTATCGTTGCGCCCGAATTTTTCATTCGTTCCGCAGAGCGGATTGGCGGCGATGAAAAGGTTTTTAAAGTGCTGATTGCAGGCGGCGGAGAAGGTCTTGCCTGTGCGGAAAAACTGGTGCGCCGTTTTATATGCAGCACGAGCGGCGGCGGGAGGCGGCAAAGCGGGCGAGTTGAACCTTGTACCCCAAATGGGCAAAAAAACGATTGCCGCCTTGAAGTTTCGGTAGTGTGCGCCCGCAACCGCAGACAGTACCGGCGCTTAAACGCGTTGGCGGCACAATTTCCCGATTTTCCGCTTCGCCTTTACGGTTTTGTCGGCAATATGAGCGAACTGCTTGGCGCTTCGGATTGTCTTATCGCTAAAGCCGGCGCTTCCACCGTATTTGAAGCGCAGGCGTCCGGAACTCCGCTTATTATCACTGGTTTTGTGCACGGGCAGGAAATCGGCAATGTCCGGTATGCGGTAAGTACGGGCGGCGCCGTATTTATCCGTTCAATCTCCGCTATTGCTCAAAAGGTTTTTGAACTTGCACGAAAAAAAAACGGCACCCCTGCAAAAGATTACACGGATGCCGTTACGGGCAGTTATACCCACTCTTATGCCCTTGCCGATTTTATTTGTGCGGAGGTTTAATACTCCGCGTTTCTTGCGCTTGCACGCTGGAGCTGTTTGGCAGGGGCGTATTAAAGCCGACTATTTAACGTAGGGCAAATAGTCTCCGTATCCCTCTTTTTCCATGTTTTCATACGGAACGAATCTTAAAGAGGCGCCGTTTATGCAGTATCGTAACCCGCCTTTATCTGTCGGTCCGTCGGGAAAAACGTGTCCCAAATGGGTTCCGGCGTTTTTTGTCGTTACTTCCGTACGTATCATGCCGTGACTTGTGTCTTTTTCGTAGTCCAAGGCGGAAGTCGTTATCGGCTTGGTAAAGCTCGGCCATCCGCAGCCGGCATCATATTTGTCGCTCGAAGAAAACAGGGGTTTACCCGTTACGACATCAACGTAAATTCCTTTTTTGTCAAATTGATCGTACTCGCTGGTGTAGGGGCGTTCGGTACCCTTATTTTGCGTTACCTCATATTGAAGCTGTGTCAATTTTTTTTTCAGTAAATCCTTTTTTATATTGGTGCGAAAGCGGCTTTCGTCATACAGCGGTTTTGACGCGAGTCCCAAATCGATATGACAGTATCCGCCCGGATTTTTTTGCAAATAATCCTGATGATATTCTTCCGCCCGGATAAAATGCTGCAATTCCTGTAATTCGACGGCAATGGGCTTTTTATATTTTTTTTGCATAAAATCAAAAAAGGAGCGAATATGCGGCATGTCCGCTTTGTTGGTATAATACACACCGGTACGGTATTGACGGCCCACATCGTTGCCTTGTTTATTGATTGAGGTCGGCTCTATAATTCTGAAGTAATGCGCCAGCAGCTCTTCCAAACTTACAACGGCCGAATCGTAAACGATATGTACCGTCTCTGCGTGATCGGTTTGCCCGATTTCTCTGTAACTCGTTTTGTCGATTGTGCCGTTTGCATAACCGGTTGCGGTTGTCTGTACGCCGGGAATACGTTTAAAATAAGCTTCGACACCCCAAAAGCAGCCGCCGGCAAGATATACTTCTTTTACGGTTCCCGTCATTTCAAACTCCTTGCGGCCGACTTGCGCCTGTGTTTTTGCACAGCCGATACACAGGGTAACGGCATATGCAAAGTACAAAAATGATTTCATTAATTGTAATTGTTTCATATTTATATTATATATTAATCTTGTAATAAAGACAATATTTTATTTAAAAAATTCATTTTTTAAATACTTTTTTGTGCACTAAAATATAGAAACTGATTGTGCTTTCAGTCTGCAAAACATAAAATGCAATTTTTCCGTAAATATACACATAAAAAATGTACCCGCTTCGTAAAAAATAAAGGTTGCACCGGACAGTGCAAGATGATAATCTGAATTGGAGACGGATTTTTTATAATTCGTCTTTTAGGGATTTCCCGATGTTTTTGTTGTGGAGAAGATAATGCCGGAATGTGTAACCCTTGAACCGATACGTTTGCCTGAACGTTTTTCGTGTACTCGGCTTGAAAAAGAGTGGCTTAAAAAGGCGATTTCCAAAGTACTGCGTAAAATAGATATTATGATGGAGCGTTTCGGCGAGCGCTTTCCGTTTTCCGCAAGTACAAACGGCAAATATGAACTTATAGATAATATAGAGTGGACAACCGGTTTTTGGACGGGGCTTTTGCATCTTGCGTATGAATATACGGCCGATGAAAAATACTGCAAGTTGGCGGACATTCACGTGATTTCATTTAAAGAACGCATTGCACGCAAAGGTAAGGACGTTCAGCATCACGATTTGGGATTTTTGTACACGCTTTCGTGCGTTGCGTCCTATAAATTAACCGGAAACGAAACGGCAAAACAGGCGGCGTTGGATGCAGCGGCGTTTTTGGCCACCCGCTATTTGCCCAAAGCGGGGATTATACAGGCGTGGGGCGATTTGAATGATCCTGAGCAGCAAGGGCGCATGATTATAGACTGCAATTTGAACTTGCCTCTTTTATATTGGGCGGCCGAAGTCGGAGGCGACGGTACGTACAAAGATATGGCATACCGTCATGTAAAATGCGCCCAAAAGCACATTGTCCGTTCGGACGCTTCAACATTTCATACGTTTTATATGGATACCGAAAGCGGTGCGCCGAAATTCGGAAAAACGCACCAAGGAAAATCGGACGATTCATGTTGGGCGCGCGGTCAGGCATGGGGCGTGTACGGATTTATGCTTTCGTACAATTACACAAAAGACGCAAGTTTGTTGGAAACGGTACGCCGGTTGGCGCATTATTTTCTAAACCGATTGCCCGCCGATTTGATACCGTACTGGGATTTGTCTATCGGCGAAGGTTCACCCGAACCGCGCGACAGTTCTTCCGCCGCAATTGTTGCATGCGGCTTGCTGGAGTTTCTTAAATATGTACCGCTCAGCGATCCCGACAGAAATTTGTATGAGCGGGCGGTATTTTCGTTGGTAAAGAATATGGATGAACTGTATGTCAGTACCGATGAAGCGGAAGACGGCATTCTTGCCCATTCAACATATGCGTTGCCGCAAAATTTGGGCATAGACGAATTTTGTTCGTGGGGCGATTATTATTATTTTGAAGCGCTGATGCGCCTTCATACAGTTTGGCAGCCGTACTGGTAACGCGGTATAAGGAGACGGCAAAATGACGGATAAGCGGAAAATGCTGCGCAGTGCCGGAAAAAAAGGGCTGAACAGCGATCAGCGCAGTTTGTTTTTGATAGGTTTGCCCTGTTTTTTATGGTATGTACTTTTTGAATACAAACCCATGTACGGGCTGCTCATTGCGTTTCAGGATTACAGTTTGTTTAAAGGAATTCGCGGCAGCACGTGGATCGGCTTAAAAAACTTTATCGATTTTTTAAGCAGCCCCTATTTTTATACAACGTTAAAAAATACGCTCGTACTGAATCTGTGGGGCTTATTGCTGGCTTTTCCGTTTGCAATCGTATTTGCCTTGTTGCTGAATGAAGTGCGCAATAAGCATTTACGTAAATTCGTGCAAACCGCTTCGTTTTTACCGTATTTTATTGCCGTTGTCGTTGCCTGTGGTATTCTCATAAATATGCTTTCACCGTCGACAGGAATAGTCAACCATATAATAGAAAAATTCGGCGGTACGCGTACGTATTTTTTGGCGGCTCCCGAATGGTTTGCCCCTATTTTTACGGGATTGGGCATATGGAAACAAACGGGGTTTAACGCCGTCATTTATTTAGCCGCCCTGACTTCGATTGATGCGGCCTTGTATGAAGCCGCCCGTATAGACGGTGCAAACAAATGGCAGCAAATTACCCGCATAACGCTTCCGTCCATTGTACCGACAATTGTGGTTATGCTGGTGTTGAAAATAGGCGGCATGCTGAATGTTGCGTTCGAAACGGTACTGCTTTTGTCGCAGCCGGCAACTTACACCACATCGGACGTTATCAGTACTTATGTATACCGTTTGGGCTTGGAACAGCGCAATTTCGGCTTGGCGACGGCGGTCGGCATGTTTAACGCGATAGTCGGCTTTATTTTGGTATACAGCTCCAACAAGCTGAGCAAAAAAGTAAGCGAAACCGGTTTATGGTAGGTATAATATGAGCAGTTCACAAATACAAAAAAAAGTCCGACTGGGCATGGACGAAGCCGTATTCAATGCGGTAAATACCGCTTTTTTGCTGATACTCGGCCTGTTGTTTTTATATCCGATTGTGTATGTATTTGCCGCCTCCGTCAGTAAACCCATTCACATTATGCTCGGAGAAGTTTTTTTACTGCCGAAGGGCATCACGTTCGATTCGTACAAAGAAGCCGTGCGTATTCCCAATTTTTGGCGCTCGTATGCCAACAGTATACATATTACCGCCGTGGGTACTCTTATCAATATGATATTAACCGTTACCGGTGCGTACGTACTGTCAAAACCGGAATTGCCTGCACGCAAATTTTTTATTTTGTTGATAGTAATCGTCATGTGGTTTGAT
>CAUTRX010000009.1:0-10118 GCA_963540775.1 uncultured Treponema sp.
AAAGGCTGTGTACTGAAAGGTACCGGGGGTTCGAATCCCCCTCTCTCCGCGGTTTTCCGTTGTAAAGTAACCCGCTTGATTATAGGCTCTTTGAATGAGTCCGGGTCCTATGCAAAAAATGTTTTCGAACCCCGTCAGATCCGGAAGGAAGCAGCGGTAGAAATCCTCTTTTTGTGCCGTAGTTCACCCGGGCTCTTTCGAAGGGCTTTGTTGCGCTCGGTTTCGGAACGAAAAACGCCCGCTTTGCCAGCGCCTCCTTGACCCGTTCAAAACTTACAAGTACAATACGCATATGGACAGTATGAATGTGGTTATCACCGTTTCGGGAACCGATCAAGCCGGCATTATTGCGAAGGTCAGTTCCGTGCTTTTTTCTTACAACATAAATATCGCCGACATAAGTCAAACGATTTTGTCGGGTAATTTTATCATGATGATGGTTGCCGATTTGTCGCAGTCCTCCATTACGATTGCCGAATTGCGCGGCAAAACGGAAACGCTCGGTACGGATTTGGGTGTAGATATTCACATTATGCATGAGCGCGTATTCAACGCTATGCACCGTATTTAACGCTATGCAGTATTATTCACTCCGTTCTTTTTGGCGCACAAATATATTGTGTTGCGTATGTGTATTTTTTCTTTTGTTTGCCGCAGCCGCGTGTAAAAGTCCGCGCACCGCTAAAGATGTGCCGGAACACACTCCCGAACAAACGGAACTTCCCTCCGTCGATGAAGAATTGCCGCCGGAACAAACGGCGGAAGCTCCGATCGAAATTCAAAATACGGAAGCGGGAGCCGATGCAATCGGTTTTAAAGAAGTGTGGACGTATGTGATGCATCAGCATGAACACGATTTGCATAAGCGCGTGCGTGTGAGCGATGTCGGCTATTTCGGAGCGACCGTTAATTACCGCGGCGAACTTGCCGCCGTTCCCGATGCGCGAAAACTTTCCGCGTATCCTGCGCGGGTGCACTTGGTTGTAACCTGCGAAAACTACGGCATGACGCACATGGTTTTATCTCCCGAATATCCGCTTCGCGCGAAGTTTATCCGGGACTTGGTGCAAAATGCCCGCGATAAAGGCTACGACGGTATTCAAATCGATTTTGAAATGGTACATTCAAACGACAAAGATATTTTTTTGAGTTTTCTAAAAGATTTAAAAACCGCTGCAAAAGCCGATTCCGGTAAAAATGCAAAAAATTTGATAATGTCTGTCGCCTTTCCCGCACGGACTAAAAAACTCACTAAAGATGCTTACGATTACGAAACGGCTTCGGCAATAGTAGACCGTTTTTTCGTTATGGCGTATGACGAACATTGGAGCCGCAGTAAGCCGGGGCCGGTCGCTTCTTTTGACTGGTGCCGCAATGTTGCCCGCTATGCGCTTTCGGCGGTACCTGTCGAAAAGCTTATTATGGGCCAGCCGTTTTACGGCAGAACCTGGGGCACCGTAAGTGCAAACCGCGCTTTTTTCTTTTCGGGAATAGAGCGGCAGATTAAGGAATTCAACATAACGGATATAAAACAAAGCGGCGGTGTATCGACATTTTCGTATACCACACAATTGAGTGTTACCGGATTTTTCGATACGGCGCATTCGCTTGCCGCCCGTTCGCGTATGTACAAAGAAATGGGAGTTTCGTCCACCGGATTTTGGCGGCTTGGACAGGAAGACCCGGACGTGTGGAATTTTATATATGTGCAATCGCCGCTGTAAGCGGCAGTACGGCTGCAAGGCGACAAGCGGCTTTATCCGTGCGGAGGGAAGAGTATGCTATTTTCTACAGCGGAGATTCAGGAAACGGTCAATATGTTCAGGCGCTACAAGCTCGACGTGCGCGCCATTACAATGGGAATATCGCTGCGCGATTGCTGCAGTCCGTCGGGATCCGAGAGCCGCAGGCGCATATACGATAAATTAATGAAATACTGCGGCCGATTGGCGCGCGTCGGAGAGGATATCGAAACCGAATTCGGTGTACCCATCATCAATAAGCGCATTTCCGTAACGCCGATAGCCTTGATTGCCGAAAGTTCCGACGAGGACGATTATACCGAATGGGCAAAGACGCTCGATAAGGCGGCAAAAGAATTGAATATCGACTTTATCGGCGGTTTTTCGGCACTGGTACAAAAGGGTTTTACAAAGGGCGACCGTACTTTGCTGCGTTCGATTCCCGAAGCGCTTTCATCGACAGACAGGGTGTGTTCTTCGGTGAATACGGGCACAACAAAAAGCGGTATAAATATGGACGCCGTAAAAGAAATGGGCGAAATCATTTTAAAAACCGCCGCACTTACTGCCGATAAGGGCGGCTTGGGCTGCGCAAAACTCGTTGTATTTTGTAACGCGCCCGAAGATAATCCTTTTATGGCCGGCGCTTTTCACGGCCCGGGAGAAGAAGAAGCGGTACTTTCCGTCGGTGTTTCAGGGCCGGGAGCTGTAGACGCCGCCTGCAAAGAATACGAAAACAAACCCTTGGATGAATTGGCCGACGGCATAAAAAAAACCGCATTTAAAATCACCCGTATGGGACAACTTGTCGGCACCGAAGCGGCAAAACGGCTCGGCGTCCGTTTCGGTATACTCGACCTGTCTCTTGCTCCGACCCCTTCGGTCGGCGATTCGGTTGCGCGCATTTTGGAACATATGGGCTTGGAAGCCGCCGGTGCGCCCGGTACGACAGCGGCACTTGCCATGCTTACCGACATGGTAAAAAAAGGCGGCGTTATGGCAAGTACAGATGTCGGCGGGCTTTCGGGTGCTTTTATTCCCGTGTCGGAAGATGAAGGAATGATTGCCGCCGTCAAAGCCGGAGCAATCAATTTGGAAAAACTTGAAGCGATGACTTGCGTGTGTTCGGTCGGTTTGGATATGATAGCCGTACCCGGCGATGTAAGCGCCGCCTCCGTCAGCGGCATTATCGCAGATGAAATGGCTATAGGAATGGTAAACAACAAAACAACCGCCGTCCGCATTATTCCCGTGCCCGGTAAAAAAGTCGGCGATTGGGCCGAGTTTGGCGGACTTTTAGGCGGCGCGCCCGTTATGGCGGTTAATACTTTTTCGTGTGCCGATTTTATAAATCGCGGCGGAAGAATTCCCGCTCCCATACACAGCTTTAGAAATTAAAAATGCGGATTCGATTACGGTAACTTTCTTACAGTTAGCCCGTGCGAAATTATGTATATTACGTATAGTTTATTATCAGGAGGAACACTATGTCGGCGATTGTATTGACAAAAGACAATTTTCAAAAAGAAGTTATGGAATCGGAAAAACCCGTATTGGTTGATTTTTGGGCACCATGGTGCGGTCCCTGCCGTATGGTGTCGCCCATCATCGATGAAATTGCAGGCGAAGTCAATCACGCAAAGGTCGGTAAAGTCAATGTTGACGAGCAAAGCGAGCTCGCGTCTCAATACGGCGTTATGAGTATTCCGACGTTGATTGTTTTTAAAGACGGAAAGATACTGCGCCAGGAAGTCGGCGCGCGCAATAAAAACGATATCTTGGCAATGCTTGGATAAAACACCGTGCTTTATGCGAGGGCGGCCGAAAAAGAATCCGCTTTTGAGGTACGCCCTTGATGGTGCCGGGCATTTTATGCCTTTTTGATTTTAGATCCTTTTTCTAAAAGGTCTTTATTTGTCAAAGTGATGGTACCGCGTTTGAGTTCTACGGCGCCTTCAGCTTGAAAATACTGTAAAAGCCGCGTAACCACTTCGCGTGCGCTTCCCAAATGCCGCGCAATTTGTTCGTGGGTTATATGCAGAACATCGCTTTGTTCCACCGAACTTTCTTCCAGCAAAAAGAATGAAAGCCGTTCGTCCATACTTTTAAAAATTATCTGCTCCATAAGCCACATTACATCGGTAAAGTGCGTCGCCATCAAGCTGTTTGTGTAATTGGCTAAAGCTGCCGATTCTTTCATAAGTTCGTGATACGTTTCAGCGGGAATAATCCAAAAAACGGTGTCTCTTTCGGATTCAACGGTTATTTCGAATTGAATGTCGGCAAGCACACAGGAAGCGGATAGCAAGCACATATCCCGTTTGAACAAGCGAAACAGCGAAACCTCTTTTCCTTCATCCGACGTTATATACGCACGTAACCGGCCTTCAAAAACGACCAAAACGCCTATACAATCGGTGTTGCCGTTGTGAAGAATCTTTCCCTTAGGCACCTGTGTAAAAACCGCCGCTTCATTCAATCGCCCGCGTTGTTCCGGACTTAAATCATTCCACGGCGGGAAGTAATCTTTTAATTCGGGCATCATAGGCTCATTATAACGGGAACACGTATTTTCAGCAAGGATAATACGGTACTGCCCGTACGGATATTGAAAAAATTTGACTTAGCGGAATTAAAATGCTAAAATGGAGGAAATAGAAAGAAGATAAATTTCCGAACGCGGTTTTATGTTTGTACGCGACACTATCGGGACGGCGTTGGATACTTGTGCAAAAGGACGGCGGCAGCGGTGCAAAAAAAAGTCAAACTGAAAATAATAGATTATATAATCGGCATTTTGTTTGCAGCGGTTGCGGCGTTTTCCGTCTTTCATGCATTTAAACCGCAGGACACAAAGGTTCGTCTTATTATTTCGGCGGGAAAAAAAGAATGGGTATATCCGTTGGATAGCGACAGAGAACTTGAAATACAGGGCGTTTTGGGGGTGAGCCGCATACGGATAAAAAACGGACAAGCCGAATTTTTGGAGTCGCCGTGTTCGAATCAAGTGTGTGTACATACTCCGCCGCTTCGCCGCAACGGAGATTGGGCGGCGTGTTTGCCGAATCAAGTATTTATATATGTGGAGGGTACCGGCACGGCCGACTCGGATTTCGATGCCGTCGGTTTTTAGAATGTATACGCGGATTATACAAAATGCACCGGAGCGTATTGTCCGTTCCGGCAAGCCGATATTCGGCGATTTTTGTGATGTTCCTCTTTTTTTTGATATTCGTAAGCTGAAACAGCCTTTCAGCATTATGCCGTTACCGTCGTTTATCCGCAATTTACGCATCCGTACCAACCTGTGCTTCAGTTTTTTGGCGGACAATTATGCGGGTACTATGGAAATTATGGATGCAGGCTGGTTCGGGTTTGCCGAAGTGAATATATGGAAAAAAGATACGGCACGAAAACTCTCTTTCCGTTCGTTTATTTTATTCCGAAAGCGTCTTATTCCGCTTACACTGAAAAACGGCTTATGTAAGTCACTGCGCAAAAAAAGGATATTCATTATCCGTTGGGATTACGAAAGCGGACATTTTTCGGTGCGCTGCCGTTTTAAAGGGGACAGGATGCGTCCCGATACTTTTTTTGAGTTTTCCGGCAATATAAACGATTCGGTTTGCGGCAGACATACTTCCGTTATTCCCGCTCCGCTTATGCGCCGCTGTTCGGCGGTGCACCACTGCGCCCCGATTTTAAAAGCGAAAATGTCGGGCGGATTTTTCAGTGAAGATAAAAAAACGCCCTTTGAATGCAAAGAGGCGCCGGGCTTTTTTTCCGTGCGCCGCTCGTACTACAAACTCCGAACCGGCTGTTATTCTCTTACTCTTATAGGAGCGGTGGACGGCCGGAATATCCGGTGCAACTTGTATACGTCCAATCAGGATCCTGTGGATTCCGATTTGTACAACGAAAATATTTTGTTTGCCGACGGAGAAAGCACCGCACTGCCGCCCGTAACGATTACACACCCCTACGGACTTTTAGAGCGGTGGATTATTCAGGATACGGAAAGCATGATAGACCTTTCGTTTACACCCCGTCTTGATACGGTACGCAAGGAAAGCATATTGATTTTAAGGACGGAGTATCATACAATTTACGGAGAATGCGAAGGAGTTATTCGAGATAAAAAAGGAGAGTCGTTTATATTGAAGAATTTTTGTGCTATCGCAAAGAAGCAATATTTACGATTATAATAATATGGAGAAAAGAGATACGAAATCACAAAAGCCGCGGGCAACATACGAACCCGGCGAACTGCAAAAAACCCGGAGAAACCTTGGGAATATTGAACGGGACGAAGCGTTACGTATGATGCAGCGCTTGGGCGGCGAAATCGGTGTCGAAAAACCCGAATCCGTCGATGACAGTACTTTAAAGCGAATGCGCTCGGTGTCGAAAAAAAACACTCATGTTCCGCAAAAACGGCAGGGTAAAGCGGAAGCGGACAAAAATGATTCCGTTTCCGGTACGGCCGCCGTTCGTAAAAAAGGATTTACCATGCGGGGCGAACTTCCGCCCAGCGGCAAAGAAGAGCGCTTGCCGCCGCTTGCTTCCCGTCAGCGTCTTTTGTTCGATAAACTGATGGGATCGGCCGAGTATCACATACGGCCGGCACCGGGGTTTTTGGCGCTGCTTTTTTCATTTGCACGTCACGGTCCCGAGCGCATATCCGATTCGTTTATTGAAAATGATTTACCTGCACATATTCAGCACATCAACGCTTTTATAGAAAATATGCAAGTGCTGATTATGGCGGCGCCCGTGTACTATAAAAACAAAATGAATCTTGACTCCGATTTTGTTTTCCGCGCGCTGAATGTCGTATATAATTGGGATACGCTGCCGCTCAAAAATCAATTAGCGCGCTTAGAAAAACGGACGACACAGATTACGGTTGAAGATATGATTCCCTTTACGCGCGAATTATACAAAACGCTAATGCGGCTGTATTTTTTAGGTGAAATACACATGTCACGCATTATAAAACACTTGTACGAATGGGTGTCGAAAACTCAAACCGACGGCGGTCAAAAAATACGGCATGTAAACGCGGCTCGCCAAGCAGCCTCCGAATGGCTGTACATTTTCGGACAAGTCGTAAAGGGTATGTATCCGCTGCTTATGCGTATGTGTATCGGCACGTGCGAGCGATATCCCGAATTTTACACAAAGCATATTTCCGAGATTATGCAGTTTTTGAAGATAAACAAATACGATATTATATTGCCGAAAAGAAAAAAAGCTCAGGAAAAAATCAAGCCGACGTCTGCAACCGAGCCTTCCGAAACTGAAGAAAAGGTTATTGAAGAAGAGCAAAAGTCCGATGCCGAGCCTGAAGAAAAACGCGACGAAATTCGTGAAAGCTTAAAAGTATTGGAAAAGCTGTTTCCGTATGCGGGCTGGTTCGATTTGGAAAGTAAACCGGACATGTATCCGTATTTTCAACCGCTGTATTCTTTTGCCGAAGGCTTTAATTTGATTGCCCCCTCGAACCCGCTGCAAGTTACGATAATCCTTTTGCGCATAATTGAAGATTTTTTCCAAGGTTGCCGCAATATTTCGCTCGGGGATGCCGAAATAGGCGATAATCCTTTGCAGCAGGACACTTTACAAAGAGTTTTTACCGATTGGGCGCAGTACCGCGAAGTTATTTTTGACAGAATGATGGGGCCGTCTTTGCGGGAATACGTAAATCACGCGTATTCACAGGACGATTTTCACAATTCCCGGTACGCCAAGCGCGAACGCTCAAATTGGCTGTGGCAGTTAAAGTATTATTTTCATCCGCATTTGGTTTTTGAAATCGCCTTTATCGGTCAACCGCGCATAGACACGGATTATCTTCCTCTGTCGGGACGCATACGCGCTTTGGTGCAGGTTTTTTCGGATATTGTCCGCAAAATCGATACCGGAGAAATATCGCTGCTTTTAAATCCGGAGGCGCCGTATATTTTCGATGTGGAAAACACCGTTTCTTACCGGCTGAATTTACTTTTAGGCGGCAAAAAATCGCGCGAACTCACTAACTACAATTTGGTGCGCTATACGCTTGCGGCTTTACGCGTACTGGACTGGTGGGTAAACGATAAAGAAAGCCCTGCGTACAAAAACGAAATATCCTTACCCTACCGTACTGAAGAAGGAAGCCCGCGCCCCTCGCTGGCCGTTTTGCTTCGGGAAGATCAGAGCGATGTTTTTTTCGCAAACCTGAAAAGACTGCAAGCGGCCGAAAAGACGGAAAAGCGGACGAACGACGGAACCGTCCCTACGGAAAATAAACCCGGCACCTAGGCGCAATGACTGTGCCGCCGCGCTCCCGCTCAAGCCACAACTGTCGAACGAAAGGCGCGTAAAGTGCCGGTGTGCATTTTATAAGCTGATTTGTCGGGTGCCGGCTCCCGAAACGGAACTGCGCAGAGGTCTGCGGCTACAGCTGTTTTCCCGTTGCGATTTTTTCGTTAAAGCGCTCCAGTTTTTTTCCGCTCAACAGGCCTTCCGTGCCGGACAAGCGCCGCCGCAGTTCTTCCATTTCTTCGGCGGAAAAACGTACGCCTTTTTTCAAATGATTTTCAAATGAACGTACCGCCAGCGGTGCAACCGCGCGGCTTATATCCAAAAGGATGGCGGCATAATCGCGTATTTCTTTTTGCGCATGAGAATCGAGTCGCAGCCGCAAAAAATGAAACAAATTGTGCAAGTCTATTTGCCAATACATTTCGGTGTATAAAGAAAGCGGCAGATTTACCCGCGCCAATTCGCGTGCCGTTCCTCTTTCGATAAGGTCGATGTAATCGGCGAAAGATCGGCTTTGCCCCTTTTGCAGCGAGGATATGACAGCATCCGAAAAATCCTTCGAAGGGCGTTCAGCCGAGCGGCCCTGTTTGTTATCGGAACTTTGCTTTGCCACATCTTCTTCGGCGGGAACGTAAAATTCATCATTCATAACCGAATAGCGGCCGGAAATTTCGTTGACGCGAGCGGTACGGTGGCGTATCCATTGGCGTGCCACAAAAATAGGCATTTTTATGTGAAAGGTGAGCACTACTTGTTCGAACGGAGATGTGTGGTCGTGGCGTAAAAGGTAGTCGATAAGCGCTCCGTCTTCGCGCACCGTTTTTGTTCCCGCTCCGTACGAAACGCGCGCAGCTTGTACAATCCGTGCGTCCCCTCCCATGTAATCGACCAAACGGACAAATCCGTGATTTAAAACCTTGAATTCTGTATCTAAAATATGTTCAGCTTCGGCTGTTGTACAGTGAGCCATAATCCCTCCGGGTATTGTAATGGCCTATTATGCCTTAAAACCGAAGTCCGTGTAAATCCCCCGCCCCGATAGTTCTAGCCCCGATAACACCCGCTTGCAAGCGAAGCCGGTAGCCTTTATTACCATCCAATGCTACAGGTTCATTTCGTTTTTGAGCGTATTAACGGCAGCGGTAATTTCGTTAGAAGCGGTACTGAACGAACTGCCGGAACCGAGCATCGCCTCGGCTTCGGTAAAACGACCGTCGTTAATTGCAAAGGCGACTTTGCCCGCTTCTTTGTGAAAAGCCGCGTGTTTTGCAAGACAATCTTTGTATGCATGCAAGCCGGCATATTTTGTTTTTGCCTCGCCGTACAGCCATTTTCCAAAAGCACATTCATTGTCTTTTGAAATTCTTTCCGCCTCCAGTTTTTCATGTGTCGAAATTGCCGCCCGCAGTTTAACCTTCCATTCGACATGGGCCTTTATTGCACCGGCAAGATTGATATTCATCGTTTTTCCCGTGTCTTTCGAAAACGTTATTTGCTCGCTCGTTTTGAACTTGCTTACCTCTTTAACGAGATTATCGATACTTTGTTTGTTTTTTTCGGTTATGACGGCAACATCTTCCATGGCGTGGCTGATTTGACCTGCGCCCTTCGCCATTTCATTCATACTGTTCGTAATGACCCGCGTAAGTTCGTCGAGCTTGTGCATTTCGTCCGCAACGCCTTCGCCGCCTTTAAGCATTTCTTCCGAGCCGGCTTGTACTTCGGCGGTTACCATATTGATGTCTTTAATTGCCGAAAGTATTTCTTCACTTCCGTGCTGCTGCTCTTGCATAGCGTGCATGAGCGTGGTACTCATCTGTTTTACCTGCTCGGATAAGTTGAAAATCGCATTGAATTTAGATTCCGCCGTTTCCGCCGATGCGGACAGGGTCTCGATTTCTCCCGACAAATTTTTCAATGTTGAGGTGATGGTTTTACCCTGTGCACTGGATTCTTCGGCCAATTTGCGGATTTCGTCGGCAACGACGGCAAAACCTTTTCCGGCTTCTCCTGCGTGGGCGGCTTCAATAGCGGCATTCATTGCCAAAAGGTTTGTTTGACTTGCTATAT
>CAUTRX010000010.1:0-9960 GCA_963540775.1 uncultured Treponema sp.
CCTCAACATTCGGTTTTGGAGACCGACGCTCTACCATTAGAGCTACTGACCTAAAACAGCACAGAGCCGCCCCCGAAGTCACTATTTAACCTTCGTTTCTTTATGAACGAGATGTTTGCGGCAAAAAGGACAATACTTACTTTTTTCAAGCTTACCCTGAATGTTTTTGCGGTTTTTATAGGTGGTGTAATTTTTACGCTTACACTCCGAACACTGCAATGCAATAATTTCAACCGCGGTTTTTGCTTTTTTCGCCATTTGTCATTCTCCTTACCATGACTCCCATAGGGACAAGCCTCCGAGCGGGATCGAACCGCTGACCTCAACCTTACCATGGTTGCGCTCTGCCGACTGAGCTACAGAGGCGTTTTACACAGCTCTCCCGCCAAAGCACACAGGCCGAAACGAGATGTCTTGAAAGTATATAGAAGTTGTGCCGTTTTGTCAATAATGCAAAGCGGAAAAAGTGCAAGTTCTACGTCAACCTCACAAACGCTGTAATAACGCCGCCGGGAAGCATTAAAAACCATGTGCACATTACTCCGACAAGCAATGTTACGCCCAGACGATATTTACGGACGATTTTTTGCAGAGTAATCAGCTCAAAAAACCGCTCTTCGGTCAAGGCGCCGTTTTGTTCAAATACCGTGAAGGCAAAATCTTTCAAGCCTTTTAGATATATGCGTCTTTCTTTGGAAAAATCGCGGGGCGGCATGGTCGTTCCGAAGTGCAAAAATCCTATAAAAAGCGCATCGGCAGTGTCTTTATAAGTGCCGGCTTCGTTTAATAAATCTATTATGCGTTTGACGTTTTTGCAGCTTTGATAATAAAAAACGGCAGTACAGATGAGAAGCGCCATGAAGGCGCCCCAGATGACAAAGGGAAAAAGAGGCGTGTCGGAAGATATAAAATTGAGTGTATTCAAAACCGTCAGCACAATCACAAGGACTGCCGTACCGATTTTTACATCGGCCGTGTTGATATTCGGACTACAAAGTCCGCAGCCTTTTTTGATTTTATAAAGCGCGAAAATCACGGCGGCACAGAATATCGGGGCGATAATAATATATTTTGCCGTATGCACCTCCTTACGGCATCATGTCCGCTGCGTAAAAGGCGGTAACGGGGTCGAGGCAGCCCCGCACGGGACTCCCGGCGTTCTTAATAGCCCATGCCGCGTTTTTCCCTTCCGATAGTTGTAGGAAGGCCGTGTCCCGGATACACGCGGGTGGCATCGGGCAGTTTAAAAATGCGGGAAAGACTGCGCATAAGTTCTTCAAAATTACCGCCGTGTAAATCGGTACGCCCGATTCCCGAAGCAAACAAAGTGTCCCCCGACAAAAGACAGCCGTCTTCATGATACAAACAGACCGACCCCGGACTGTGCCCGCCCGTATGCAGGACGCTCCATTCGGGGGCAAAATCGAGCGGAAGGCGCTCTTGTTCGGCATTCATACGGAATACAATATCGGCTTCGGGAAAATCGGCGAGAGAGGCGCACGGATCGTCGCCGGAAAAGAACATACCTACACGGGAAAAATCGAGCCGGTGTGTTTCCGCTGCAATCTTTCCCGTATAACATAAATCGGCCTCGTGAATGCACAGCGGAACACCGTAGTGTTTTTTTAATTCGGGGACGGCTCCCACATGATCAAAATGGCCGTGCGTAAGCACGATACCGGCAACGTCGTCGGTTCCCACCGCCTGCACTATTTTATCGGCATTGCCGCCCGGATCGACGATAAAAACGCGTGTGCAGGACGGCTCGGCACTGCACGGAACAATGTACGTATTAACCGCCAAAATGCCGGTTTGCAGCTGCCTGATTGTCATACCGCTTCGGAATCCGAGGCGGTATCCGCATTTTCCTGCGGCGCGCCGTCTTCTTTTTTGCGTGAATGACTTACCGTAAGCTTTCTGTTGCGGTAATCGCTGCCGTTGAGAGCCGCAATTATTTTTTCCGCGTCTTCGGCATACACTTGCACAAAAGAGTAGTTGTCCAAAACGCGTATTTCGCCGATACGTTCGCGCTCAAGCGCGGCGCTTTGACATATCAAGGCAATAAGATCGCGCGGAAACACGCCTCTGTTGCGCCCGATACTGATAAAAATAGCCGTAGCCTCCGCAGGATCAATGACGATGCGCGGTGCAGGCGGCGAAAGCGTATCCTTTTTGAATGTCTTTCGTTTTTCGCGGTCAAAGCGTTCGGAAGGCTCGCCCGTATACTGACTGCGGCCGAAACGCACCGGCGCTTTCGCCGCACCTTTTCCTCCGGTATGCACATTGCTCAAAGAATCACCGCAAGCAAGCTGTTTTACCAAATATGCGGCGACATACGAGCGCAGCGTGAGCGGTACATTTTTTTTGAACAATTTTTTATACTTGTTTAAAACAAGGGGATCCTCTTCCGTTTTTACCTGTGTTACGGCATGAGCAAGAATAGTCTCAAAACGCTCATCGATAGCGGGAACATCCCGTTGCAACGCCATATACTTCTCCTGTAAATCTAAATATTTTCCGTGTCCGTATCGGCAAAAAAACCTGCCGGAATCCGCTGAAAACCGCTTCTAAACACCGCTTGTTCGAAGAAAACGGGAACCTTCGCCGCCGGCACGATAATCCGGCTTTTTCCGCTGTTTTTAAGCAATTCGACACAACGCAAAAAAAGCGCTTTTCCCAGCCCCAACCCTCTCCATGCGGAAAAAACATACAAGTCGGTTACCAGTGCCGTTTTTTGCGCACCTTCGGGAAAGGGCTGAGCACTTACAAAGCCGGCAAAATCACCTTCGGAAGTATACGCCGTCAAAGTACACAGGCACCCGTAAACCGGCTGCACGGAACAGCGGTACAAATGCCAAAAAGCTTGAGCCGCTTCGTGCGGGTACAATGACCGTATTTCCGACTCCAATGCAGCTGCGGTTTTTTTTATGTGCGGCTCATCGGAAGCGGCATCGTACATCCGAAAATCAAAATCGACACATACCAGATCGTCGGTTTCCTCCGGCTCTTCTCCGACTTTTTCCAGCCCCCACGAATCACGCAATACATTATACCACGCGATAATTTCCCGTTTTAAAGCCCGTTCTTTAAAAGCAAACCAACGGTTTTCAACTTCGGGATGCTCTTTTAGTACGTTCTTAAAAGCACGGAAAGCGCCTTTTCCCGCAAACAGCGCGGTACGCAGTTTTTCCCTTACCGGCGGATTTTGAAGCGCGGACACAAAACACTCCATAATTTTAAAACCGTTTACGGAATCCCAGACGGGTAAAACGTAATATCGTTCGGAATCCCTTTGCGCTTTTTGTGCAGGCACCGGCAAAGCATTTTCCGAATCGAACATATAACGGCTGTTTTGATCCTCCATAGAGAAAATAATTTGATTAATTATTTCTTCGGTGAGTTCAAACTGCATACGTACACTATTATAGCATATTTCAAAAGAAAAGCAACGCCGGAACGAACATACCTGCACACGTACATGCGCTCATTTCAACCTGCCGACATAAAGCGGTATTTCTGCCGCGCCTGTTCGTTGTTTTTTACCGCCTGCATCATCGCTTCTATCCTCCACGTAAAATCCGTGTGTGCCGTACCCGTTTTCAGGTATTCAAAAAAACCTTTCACCTCTGATCTATGTTTCAGGACTCCTCTGAACTATGCTTCAGAATACCTCTGATCTATGCTTCAGAACAGTCCTGCATTATAGTGCAGAGGTGTCCTGAAGTATAATGCAGGACTGTTCTTCAATACCTTGAAGGACTCCCCTACATTACCGTGTATGCCGCTCCTACATTATAATGTAGCACACCCATACATTACCGTGTAGGACATCCATACATTATGCTGTAGGACACTCCTACATTACCGTGTAGAACACCCATACATTATGCTGTATGCCGCTCCTACATTACCGTGTAGGACACTCCTGCCCGGCAAAAGCATACATGTTGAACGGGCAAAAAAAATAGGGTATAATCGGCGTATGAAAAAACTGACCATTATTCTGTTTGCCGCAGCGGGAATAGTCATCCTTTTTTTTGCGCTAAAGAAATACCGCTTTTCCGTAACCGAAAAAGACAGTACATCGTCTCAATTGGTTGTTCCTTCGGTTCATACACATGAACAGCCGGTTACACAAAACGAAAGCGTAGGCAAAAAAGAACCGATGCTGACTTCGCTGGTTCCGCTGCGTCCGGGCGAAGTGCTTATTGCCGTCTTATCGATCGACTTTAATGAAGATAATTATGATGATCAGATTATTGCGGCAAAAGATATCGGCACGGGTTTTGTCAGGGTAACGGTCGGTTTATACAATCCGCTGCTCGAAAAATACGGACGCGCTGCCGAAATCGTCACTGATATAGAGCAGGCGCAAACTTTTTCTTTGTCGGTTATGGATATTACGGGCACACACGAAAACGCGCTGATTATAAGCGGTTACAGTATGCAGGGCAAATCGCGCTTGCAGGCGTGGCTGCCGTATACAAAAGCCGGCAGCTTTTTATTGCACGAAATTGCGGACATTTCCGCCGACGGAACCGTTTTTATTCAGCAAAAACAGCGCAGCGATTCCTACCCTTTGGGAGATTCCGCCGACTCGAGTTTTCCCATTTGGGCGTACACCTCGGATCCCGATGCACCCGAAGATTCTTTGGATCAGCTGCACATTATGTATGATTGGGACGACAATCAAAAAAAGTACGTACAAACGGAGCGGAAAAAGATTACGCAAAAAACCGCCGACGCACGGGAATTATCGAAAATTCAAGACGGAACCGAAAAAACCTTTGCCGGATTTTTGGACGGCTTGTGGATAAAAGCGGCGGAAACGGCGGAAGACGACCGCTATTTATTTTTCGATTACGAAAAAAAAGAAATCATCTTTTTTCAAAATGACAGGCAGGAAATCTACTCTTGGGGACGCAGCACACTCCGGCACAACGGTATTTTTATATACACGACAAACCGCTCTATGTCCAATATTTCGCGGCGTTTTGACATAACTCTTGTTTCGACGGATGAAATACGCATAAAGGTTGTGGACAATTTGGGTATGTTTATCAGTACGGCGCCGCTGTGGGACGGCAATTATAAAAATCTAGGAACCGATATACTGTTTTCCGCTTTAAAAACCGCGCAAAAAAAAGCCTCCGACACTATTACTTCGGTATTGCAAACGCCGGACGGAATGTTTTGGGGCTGCGACAACGGCTGGACACTGAGCTGCCGCGGGAACACCTATACGGCAAAAAACGGCGCTTCGAGCGAAAGCGGTGTTTTTTCGGCCTTGAACGTTTTCGGTGAAACCCTGCTTCAATTTAAAAGCGGCCGACCCGGTGCCGTGTTTTCCGGATTTTACCGCGCGGAAATTATCGGCACTTCAAAAACGGAAAATACAACAGGCGCCGCGGGAACGCGCATAATACTTTCACCGGTTAAAGTTAATATATCGCAAATAGAACCGACGGTAAGCCGCAGTGTGCAATTGGAATTGAACGGAAACAGCCGCTAGCACAAAAGAAGCCCGCCGTCAGCGCGCGCAATGTGCTGTTTTTATTCCGCCGTGTATGTTTTTAGAAAAAACCAAAACGGTGCGGGCAGCAATCGGGCATTTCCCGCGCTGACGGCGGCTTCCGGCGAATCGGGAAATTCATCCTGAAGCTGCTGCGCCCAGCGCTTTTCGCCCGTTATATGATGCAAGGTCAAAAGAATTGCAGGCTTTACGCTTTCCATTTCCGCGGATACGGCATAGTTTTTCAACACATCAATAGGGCCTTCAAGCTCCTCTTCGCTCTGTGCTTTGATTATCCAGCTCCACAGCGCGTACAGCTTTGCGTCCGCCTTTATGTCCGGCTCCGAAGCGGAAGAAAAAGCGGTACTGAGTAAAAAATCCGCAGAAGATACGTCGGCGCAGGCAAGTGCACAGCGCACAGCCCCGAGTAAATGCCGTTGAGCGCGCACGCTTTTTTTACCGGCTAAAGATGCCGCGGTACGATACACCGTGTCGGCTTGCGCATACGATCCGATTTGTTCCAACAGCGGTGCAAGCCTTTCGGCAGCTTCAAGCCGCTGCTCTTCCGAAGCGGAACTGTTAAGAGTTTTGGTCAGCGTTTCTACAAGCGGTAAAACGGCTGAAGACGTTTGCTGAGCATACAAAAACACCCCGGATACAGTATACAGCAGCACCGTCAAAAAAATAAACGCACCGGAACCGATATTCCGAAACAGGGGCACGTTCACGGAATATCCTTTTTTGAATCGGCGTTTTCCCGCAGTGAATCGGATACGGAAAAAGCCCCGTCCGATGTACCTGTGCCGGAGCGGAACATTTTTTCCGCTCCGGATTTTACTTTTTTCTCTTTTTTAAACAATCCGGCTTTTTCCGTCTTTACGGGACGCGTTCCCCGTCTTTTTCCGAAAGTAAAAGGAAGCGTCATCAATACGCCCGCCAAAAAAGAAAACAAAATGGTTAAAAAAACGGGAACCTGCTCGAATCGCCTAAAACCGAAATTTATATCGCAGGCGTTTTCCAAATTCAAGCCCGTAAATACGGCGGCTATAACCAACAAAAGTATAAATAAAATCAGTTTAAAAGGCATAGCGCAATTTTACCACGAATTACACTGCTGTGCAACTGCGCACAGCAGTATTCCAGCCGGGATTACAAGCGGAAACTCATCGCTATTGCGCCTCGTCCTACACCCTTTTCCCTCTAAACGTGTTGCCCTGTATTGACTCCAAGCGGACTTTTACAAAAGTACCCTTTACGTTTTCGTCTGCAGCGAAGACGACTCGGCCGTCCTGTTCGGTGTGACCTAAAAGTTCCGATGTGTTATCGCGCGAGGGGCTTTCGGCCAATACCTTTACCGTTGTGCCGAGCCGTTTGGTTATTTCTTCCTTTGTGATGCGCTGCTGTACGCGGATTATTTCGTCGAGCCGGCGCTTTTTCTCTTCAAGCGGTACCTGATCGGGATAGGTGCAGGCGGGAGTTCCTTCGCGCGGATTGTAATAATACATAAAAGCCGCTTCGTAACGTACCTGTTCCATAAGAGAAAGGGTTTGCTCAAAATCTTCTTCGGTTTCGCCGGGAAAACCGATTAAAATGTCGGTTGTAAGCGATACATCGGGCAATTCGGCACGGATGCGGGCTACCAAATCGAGGTAGGCTTCGCGGCTGTACCTTCGGTTCATTTTTTGTAAAATGCGGCTTGAGCCGTGCTGGACGGGAAGGTGTATGTGCCGGCAGATAACCGGATAGTCCCTGATTACACGGATAAGGGCGTCCGAAAAATCCTTAGGGTGGCTCGACATAAAGCGTACCCATTCTATCGAAGAAGATATTTTTTGCAAGTGTACGGCGATACGTTCCAAGAGGGCGGGAAAATCCATAGACTCGGCTTGTTCTGCCTGTTTGTATGAATTGACGTTTTGTCCCAAAAGGGTAATTTCGCGCACATTGCGCTCGGAAAGCATATCGAGCTCTGTTATAATTTCTTCGACAGGTCTTGAAATCTCGCGGCCGCGCACATGGGGCACAATGCAATAGGTGCAAAAATTATTGCAGCCGTGCATAATCGGCACAAAAGCTTGAAAAGCCCCCGGTTCCAAGGAAAGCGGCGCAAAGCTGTAAACGGGTTTATCGGGAAAGTCCTCGACACCTGAATTTTCAACATGCGTATTTTCTTTATGAATAGGTTCCGTGCACAAATCTTTTTCCCCCGCTCCCGCCGGCTGAACGATTTTTAGCGCAGGCAGGGAACTTTTTACCGCACTTGCCGCCGCCCTCTGCGTTTTCGGACTGAACAGAATACCGGCCTTTTCTCCGCGCATTTCCATTGAAAAAGCGATATCGGCATAGCGTTTTTTTTCGAAATTGCCGATAACGTAGTCGACGACGGGAAAGTCTTGTTGCAGTTTGTCTTTTAAGCGCTCGGCCATGCAGCCGGTTACGGTCAACACAAAGGGAGCTGTCCCGCCTTTTTCCCGCTGTTTTCGAAGCGCGGTGTAACGCCCCAATCGCCCCCGTATGCGGCTTTCGGCGGTTTCGCGCACGGAGCAGGTATTTATAATGATTAAATCGGCTGTTTCTTCGCTGTCCGAAGCCGCCCAGCCGCGCGCAAGCAAAAGCTGCTCGACGGCGGACGATTCGGCCTTATTCATTTGGCAGCCGTAGGTTTCGAAAAAAAAGGTCATATGAAGGCAAGTATAACAAAAAAAAGCCCACTCGTAAAGTTTGAAGCCACCGGCGGCCGTGCCGGGTTTTTGAATGTATCTCCGTGTATGCTTCGCGCCTCTCTCGAATTATGTTGCAACAGTCAACGCTTTATTAAACTTTCCGGTTTTAAGCGTTTTGCCGGACTTGTTGCCTTCCAGTATCTTCGTCCGCACTTCTATATAGCAGTTACCGGCCGATAAGTCCGCAGGAATTATGGCATAACTCGGACGTTTTTTTTCGGCGATGACCGTTGCCTGTTGCCTGCACAGGCGTTCTCGTTTCCAGTACAAAAAATATACCCTGCAACGCGTCTTTTGCGTCGAACTTAAGGCGTGAGCCCACCGGTTTCAACAGGTCTCTTTGTATATGTGAGCACTTCTTCAGAATTGCAAACTCGAGTTAAAACGTCGAACCATTCCGTGAGGCGGTTCAACGTTTCTCCTAATTAATTAATGACAATTAAACTACTGAAGCTCTTCCTCGCTCGCACTCGAATTCAGTTTATTCATCGTCCAGTGCTTTACGGTCTTTGCATTTTGGAAGGCATCTTTTAGATCCTGCGGGGCAGATGCCGACGTAAAGTCTTTGTGGTTGTCTTCGTTAACGCCCGTCTGCTCGGTATAAAGTGCACACTGTCCCTTCTCGTCTTCCTTGCATTGCGGTAAGTCCTTCAATAGCTGTGTCATCGCATCGGCGTTCAGCTTGTTGTTATCGCAGAACAGCCATTGCAAAGCGATGCAGCCGTTCACGTCGAGGGACTCAAGCTGATTGCTCTGACAGTTCACCCTTTGCAAAGCAGTGCAGTCTTTTAGGTTAAGGGAGTTGAGCTGATTGTCATGGCAGAGCAGCCCTGTCAAAGCGGTTAGCCCTTGCACGTTGAGGGCGGTAAGCTGATTGTTCTGGCAGTACAGCTCGGTGATCTTTCCTTTGAGGATAACGGTTTTGCCCTGTGCGTTCAGTGTGATTGGCCTACCGCTTGTAAAAGTCGTTTCGGTGCAGCCTTCGACCTGTATGGCAGAACGGTCTTTCGTTTTCGCCGTAACCGTGATTTGCCCCTTGTTGGCCAAGATGAGCCTTGCCCCACCTTCAACACGGGAAGCTCCGAAGAACACCTTGACAGTACAGGCTTTGGTTACAGTGAGCGTGTATTTCGTGTGTGTGCCTGCTTCGGTTACGGGCACGCCGTCGAGCGTCCACTTTTCCACCTCAAATCCTTCAGCAGGCGTTGCGCTGAAGGTGATCGCCTTACCCCGTTCAATCTTATCGCCCGTCTCGATTTCGACCTCGCCACCCTTTGCAGTGAGCGTGCCATGTGCACCTTGCACACCGAAAGTGATTTTATACTTTGGTGTGGGTGCAGGCGGCGTGGATGCAGGCTTCGGCTTTTTTGCCGAAGCCGGACATGCGGTAAAAAGCAGTGCCGAAAGTGCGGCTGTGATAAGCGTCGCCCCTATCGTTTTTGTCATGGCGTGTGCCTTGTGTTTTGAATTACTTGTTTTCATCTGAAAACCTCCTAGTATTAATTGATAATTGATAATCGGTAATTACGCCCGAGCCGTTGCTCGAGAGGCTCGAATGCCTCCGCTCGAACGTTACTTACAATCTTTTCGGCAATCATTATGCGAGCAGGTCGTTTAATTCGCCGTCTTTTTCTACGATGAATTCGCTTCCGTCTTCATAGTGAATGGTGATGGTCGGATTACGCACAACACCGTCGAAGTGAATGAGGCTTCGCGCGTCATTGT
>CAUTRX010000011.1:0-9688 GCA_963540775.1 uncultured Treponema sp.
AGGCAAGCGGTTATAAAAGCGAATACGAAAGCTCGTATAACGGTACCGCCCCCGCCGTCGACCGCATTCCGAAAGACATCGTCATCTGCGACTGGCACTACGACGAGCTGGAACGCTACGGTTCCATTCCCTATTTTTTGAACAAGGGCTTTTGCGTCCTGCCGACAAGTTTTAAAGACATAAAAGCGGTAAACGCGCTCATCGATTATTCGCTTTTGTACAAGGCGAATCCTGCCATGCTCGGGCACATGTATACGGCATGGGACAATTTTACAAACAAAAACCTCTCACGGTATAAACCGATGGTCAAAACGATCGACCGCCTGATCCGCGGATTGCCGAACAGCGTTTCTGCAAAATAAACATACCCCGATGTAGACTAGCGAAGAGGAACGTATACGAGCCGAGTCGTTGTTTCTGCGGAGGCCGGCTAGAGGAGGCCGCCGCTTCTTGCATTTATCATTTAAATTCGCTAGTATAACTCGTTCAATCCGAATCACGCGAGCCGGTGTTGCGGTGCAATTAAAACAGCGGGCGCCGGTAAAAGGAGTTTTTAATGACAACGCCATTGCAGGAATATCTTACGCACACAAGTGCGGAAAAACAAAACGCGGCGATGACCGCCTATGTGGCGCAGTTACAGCTTACCGCTGCGGGAAATCCGGCAATAGCGGCCGCCGTTGTCAAAGAATTGGAAGCACAGCGTTCCCATTTAAAACTTATCGCAAGCGAAAACTACACTTCGCTAAATACTCAAGCGGCGATGGGCAATTTGCTGACCGATAAATATGCCGAAGGGTATCCCGAGCACCGCTATTACGGCGGCTGCGACAATGTGGACGCCGTAGAAAACGCTGCCGCCCGCGAAGCATGCCGCCTGTTCGGTGCCGATTATGCGTACGTACAGCCGCATTCGGGAGCGGACGCGAACCTTGTTGCATATTGGGCGATTCTAAATCATAAAATCGAAATGCCTGCACTTGCCGAATTGGGTGAAACCAATGTCTCCAAAATAAGCGATGAACAGTGGGCGGCTTTGCGCGCAAAACTGGGAAATCAGCGTCTGTTGGGACTCGACTACTATTCCGGCGGACATTTGACGCACGGGTACCGTCAAAATGTTTCAGCGCGTATGTTTGAATCGTTCTCGTATACGGTCGATAAAAAAACGGGGCTGTTGGATTACGATGAAATCGAAAAACTGGCGCTAAAGATACAGCCGCTTATTCTGCTTGCCGGCTATTCGGCCTATCCGCGTGCCGTAAACTTCCGCCGCTTTAGAGAAATTGCCGACAAATGCGGTGCCGTTCTTATGGTCGATATGGCTCACTTTGCGGGCTTGGTTGCGGGCAAAGTATTCACGGGAGATAACGATCCTGTTGCATGGGCGGACATCGTAACGACGACGACGCACAAAACCCTGCGCGGCCCGCGCGGCGCCCTGATTTTATGTAAAGCCGAATTCGCCGATGCGGTAAATAAGGGGTGTCCGCTCGTACTGGGTGGCCCGCTGCCGCATATTATGGCGGCAAAGGCGGTCGCATTAAAAGAAGCCGCAGGCAGCGCATATAAAACCTATGCCCGCAACGTGTGTAATAACGCGCGCGCTTTAGCCGACGCTTGTATAAAGCTCGGTATAAAAGTGCAAACCGGCGGCACGGACAATCACCTTTTGCTTATAGACGTTACGCCCTACGGTCTTACCGGCCGGCAGGCGGAAAATGCACTGTTTGAATGCGGCGTTACGCTCAACCGCAACACCCTTCCCTTCGACCCGCAGGGACCATGGTGGACAAGCGGCATCAGGGTCGGAACTCCGGCGGTTACAAGTTTGGGCATGGGTATGGCCGAAATGGACGAAATCGCCGCCATCCTCGACGATGCGTTCAAAGCTTCAAAACCGGCTGTAACGAAAGAAGGCAAACCCGCCAAGGGCAAGGTGGAACTGGACGGCAATGCAAAGCTGCAAATCAAAAAGCGCGTGTCGAACCTCTTGGAACGATTCGTTCTCTATCCCGAACTCGACTTAGACTTTTTAAAGAAGCATTTTTTGCCCGCCACATAAACGCCGATTGCAGCGGTGCTCGTTAAAGTACGTGCGGAGTTTCGGCATTCAGGCAAAAACGGTTTTTGTCGGCTGTCAGTAAACCTTCTTTTTGCATTTTGCTCAATTCGTTCGATAAAGCGCTGCGGTCTACGCTCAAATAATCGGCAAGCTGCTGACGGCTGAACGGGATTGAAAAATTCCGTCCTTTTTGCGCCGCCTGATACGACAAGTAGGACATAAGCCGTCCGCGTATCGATTTTGACGAGGTATGAAAAATCCTGCGCGACAAATGCAGATTCTTTTGCGCGAAAATAAAAAGCAAATTCCGTATCAATGTATTGTGATACGGACAAGCGTGTGCGCACAGGCTCATCAAGCGCTGTGCATTCAAAAAAAGCACATCGGTATTTTCGGTTGCCGTTACATCCACCATCAAGGTTTCACCTTCGGCACATGCGTAAGTTTCGGCACAAGTGTCTCCTGCGCCGGCTTTGTCCAAAACGCTTGTATTGCCCCAAAAATCGGTGTTTTCGATAATGACACTGCCCGACAACACCAGCGCAAAAGATTGAATTGCTTTGCCGGCACGGAATATTTTTTCGCCTTTGGTAAAATGCCGCGTTTCGCTGCCGAAACATACAACCGCTTTTTGTATATCCACCGGTTCGATTCCATAAAACAGCATTGTTTTGGAAAGTGATACAAAATCCATAATTTTTTTCGTTTTGTTGTTATAACAACATCTTTATACGCACAACCATAGTATATTACAAGTGAAACATCAAGGGTATTCCTTAGAATAAGGGAACCATATGAAAATTGTACATAAAAATCAGGAGGATTTTATGAGTTACGAAAATTGGAAAGACAAAACCGCAGCATTTGAAACAATCGATGTGCGGCAACTTCAAGGGAATTTTTTTCCCAGCCTTAAAAAAAAGGCGGAAGCTTTGAAAGTCGGAGAGGGGTTGACAATTGTGCAAACCTTCGAGCCGCACCCGCTGTACGAAGTGTTCGAAAAACTCGGTTTTGAACACCACACGGAAAAAGCGGCCGATCATGAATTCCGCGTATTTTTTTACCGCACGGAAATCGGCTCCGCTGAACAAGGCAGTCCTTTTCGTCCGCTTGCTTTGTTGAATTATCCGCTGATTGACGAAGAATTGGGAAGAATTGCGGCGGATTTTTGGCAGCTTACTTGGCAAAGCGAAAACCGCAGCTTACCGTATGAAATGCGCTTGCTGTTGTCGCTTGCAAATGCAGTCGGTGCGGGGCGTATGAGACAAGCTTCGCGGGAGCTGATAAAGGCTTACGCGCGCGGGGTCGATTCCGCCGTTTTGGACGACGTATTCGAACTTTTGGCGTGGAATCAGGGAATCGGTTATTTCAGCTCGGAAATCGGGCCGTCCGCGTTGTTTCAAGCATATAAGTTGATAAAATCGTCGGAAAAGCAGGGGAAAGACCGTACGGAAATTGTTGAAACTTTAATGGATAGATTCGGCGAAAAAAATCCCGAAGTCAAAGTACAATGATGTAAAAAAGGGGGCTGAAAAAACGATTGCTTTTTCAATGCTCCCTTTTTTCGTCCTTAAGCGGATATTAAAAATCCTTTTTCCATAATCCGTGAAGGTTGCAATATTCGTATGCCGCAACGGGTTTATCATCCGCGGTAAGGGAAAAAATAACTTCGGGGTTTGCACCGGGTTGCAAGCATTTGCGCTGAGCGCCCTTTTCCGTTTGCAAGTACACCCACTGAATGAAATGCTTTTCTTCCATCGGGTGAGTAACCGAACCGACTGTTACCTTCACTTCGTTGCCGTTTGCTTCAACAACGGGAACATGCTTTTCCCGAGCCGCGTCCGTGCTTCCCGCAACGAGTTCGGGCATCTTTTCGCCGCAGCACACGAGGGGAACTCCGGCGTCGTGAACCAAAGCGGCGATGTTGCCGCACTGTCTACAAGTAAAAAAACGTATTTTACACATATGAGCCTCCATTACATAAATATAACACATAGGCTTCCAAAGCGAAAGTACGGTTATCACAGTAAACGGTGCGCGTACGGGCATTTCGCCCGGTTTATGCAGGCTTATCGGCGCAGCCGGAAAGCGGCTGCACTGTTATTCCGAGTCGAAGTCGATAAGGGTACGCACGGGAACGGGAGACAATTTTTCGCGGTATTTTAAAAAGGGCAAGCCGACTACGCCGAAAAATTCCGCAACGGAAGCACCCGCTTGTTCCAATATTGTTTTAACGGCATTCAGTGTGCCGCCTGTTGCTATCAAGTCGTCAATTACCAAAATCCGCTGGCCGGGGCTTATGTCGCTTTTGTGTATTTCGATTTCGGCGGTACCGTATTCAAGCTGATAGCTGCACGACCATTTTTCGCCGGGCAGTTTTCCTTTTTTACGTACCAAAACCAGAGGAATCCCCATGCGGTCGGCAAAGGGTGCGGCAAAGATAAAGCCTCTCGATTCGACTCCTGCAACGGCGTCTATTTTTTCATTGCGGTATATATCGGTCATTGCATTTATGCAAAACCGAAAAGCGTCGGGATTTACCAAAATTCCGGTAATATCGTAAAATAAAATACCCGGCTTCGGAAAGTCCGGAACGCGGCGCAAAGCGCGCTCAAGAATCGTCACGTCCATGTTACATATCATACTGTTTTAGCGCCGTCATTGCAATATATACTTTCAATTCGGGGCACGGGAATCAATTTTCAGCCTACTGTAAAAACCGGTCACATCCGATCGGCCTTTCGGCACACCGCTGCATTATAATGCGGGACTGCCTCCCTGCTGCGTGGAGCTATGCATCCCTACTGTCGGGAGGGGTTATTCGTGCGGAGGGTTTAATACCCGCCGTCCCCCGCACTACGCTGCGGGTGTATCCCGCATTACGCTGCGGGTGTGTCCCGCACTATGCTGCAGGTATGTCCCGCACTACGCTGCGGGTGTATCCCGCACTATGCTGCGGTATGTCCCGCATTACGCTGCGGGTGTACATAACAACACGGAGTGTGCGTCGGGGTTGTTGATTTCCGTCTCTTTTCGGCATTGCCTTTACGTTCACCGCGTAAGCCCGACGGAATACCTTTCAGCCTTTGCGCAGAGCGCTCTTTTTAAATCCGCTTACACGCGCTGTTGCGGTGACGTTCCACGGGCTGGTGTCTCCGCGTTCCAAATAGCGGTACCCGACGCCTGCAATCATCGCACCGTTATCGGTACATAGTTTGAGCGACGGAAAAATGCAGCGTAAATCGCCGCGCTCGGCAAGTAAAGCGCGCAAGCGCGAATTGGCGGCAACGCCGCCGCCTGCGACAATCGTTTTTAGTCCCGTATCTTCAACCGCTTTAAAAAGGCGGCTGAGTAAAATCCGTACGGCGGTTTCCTGAAACGCCGCGGCTATATTTTCGGGCGTTTTTTCAAAATCGGGATTCCAAAAACGGTCTATTTGATTTATAACGGCGGTTTTTAATCCTGAATACGAAACATCGTATGCGTAAGATCCCTTGTGTAAAAGCGGCCGCGGAAAATGTGCCGCAGCGGGGTTTCCGTTTTGTGCCAGTTTGTCGATAATGACGCCGCCCGGATAACCGAAGCCGTAAAATTTTGCCACTTTGTCGAAGGCTTCTCCTGCGGCGTCATCGACCGTTGTGCCGAGCACTTCAATATCGTCAAAGCCGGACACTTTGCAAATAATGCTGTGTCCGCCGGAAACCAATAAGCCCAAATACGGATAGTCGATGTCTTGCTCAAGATGGGCGGCGTACAGATGCCCGAGCATGTGATTGACCGCGATAAAAGGTTTATTCAGCGCCCATGCAAAGGTTTTTGCAAAAGTTAAGCCGACCAACAGCGCCCCCATAAGACCGGGACGGTTTGTTGCCGCAACCGCATCCACCTCGCCGATTTGCAGCCCCGCTTCATCGATTGCACGGCGCACAACGGGCAAAATCCATTCGGCATGTTTGCGGCTCGCAATTTCGGGAACAACACCGCTGTACATTTGATGAAAGGGAATTTGAGTTGCGACGACATTGCTCAATATGGTTTTGCCGTCTTTAACTACGGCGGCAGCCGTTTCGTCGCACGAAGATTCTATACCCAATACGTTCATTTTGTCTCCCGTGAAAAATCGGCGGTTTTATGCGCGCCGAAGGCGGTTTTATTTTTTCATACGGCTGAGTGTCGTAAAAACATAGCCCTGCTTTTGCAAATCGCGATATATTTCGTTTAATAATTCGGCAAGGGCAGGCGTCTGCACGTGACCGATCATAATCGCATAGCCTTTTTTGTCGGCGATTTCGAGCCCCTTATTAACCATTTCGAGCATATCGGCTTTAACGGGCGTGTTATCCAAAAAGATGTCGCGTTCCCATATATGCATACCGCGCTCCATTGCTGCAGCGGGCGCCTGTGTTTTGGAACTGGTGCGTGAATCCAAAAAAATGATTTTTGTGTCAATGCACACATCGAGAACCGCACCGATAAGATTTCGGTCTGCGGTAATCAAAGAACCTTCATGGTTATTCATCCCTGCGATCGGTCCTATCTCCACAATATTTTTACGCACAATGCGTGCAACATCTCCTGTCGACATCTCAGGTTGAATTGAACCCGGACCGGGGTCGATTGAACGGTCGACCGCCTGCATGGGCTGGTGCAAAAACAGTTCTTTTTTTGCCGATCTTACGGCTGTTGCGGTCGCTTTCGACTGAGGCAAGCCGGGCAGTACGGCAATTGTTACCGGAAACGGAAGCCTGAAAAAAGGAGCGGCTTGCCTTACACTGCTTCCCGCATCGTCGAAAACGAAAATCAATTTGCCGTTTTTTTGAGGTGCATTCGGAGCTTGCGCTGTCGAAGGTTTGGCTGCGGCGGGGGCGGGCGAAGGCCGCTCCGGTTTTGCCGCAGGTTTTTGTGCGGGCTGTTCCCGCGGTTTGCTAACCGGCTTTTCGGCAGGTTTCGCCGGTTTTTGAATCGGCTGCTTTTGTGAACTGTCGGCCGGTTTTTGTGCCGTCCTCTCTATGGGTTTGCCCGCCGGCTTTTCGGCAGGTTTCGCCGGTTTTTGAATCGGCTGCTTTTGCGGACTGTCGGCCGGTTTTTGTGCCGTCCTCTCTATGGGTTTGCCCGCCGGCTTTTCGGCAGGTTTCGCCGGTTTTTGAATCGGCTGCTTTTGCGGTTTGTCGACAGGCTTATTCGCCGGTTCCCATATGGGCTGAGGTGCCGCTTCGTCAAACGGTTGTTTTGCCGGCTCACTCACCGGATTTTGCGATGCGTCGGGAAAAAACGGCGGTCCGATCGGTTTTTTCGGCGGCCGTTCGGGCGGAGACGGAGGAACCGTCGGCGTTTGTGCGGGGGCGGATTGTGTATCGTCATGACGGCGCGGCGCCATAACCAAACCCTTGCCCGAAAAAAAAGGAGCTGTTTGCCGATCCCCCCCCTCAAGCTCTTGCTCCGCATTGGCGGTTGTGCCGGCGGCGGATGCGCGCTCCGCCGCAAATTTTGCATGTATACGCATACTGAAAAAGAGTAGTCCGCAGCCTGCTGCAATGACCGCCGCTCCGATGAGAATCAGCTTTGATACGGGAACTTTTACTTGCGGAGATTTTCTTTTCATACAACATTTAGGAAAACACCGAAAGAGGGCAAGCCCGCTGGCGTTTTCCGTTCATTTTTATAGCTCCGTTTTTAACTTGCTAACGGATTCGCTGTAAAACAACGAATTTAAATCAATACCGATTAATGGAATACCGAATCAATCGGTATTCTTCTATAATAACCGTTTGCCAAACCGATGTCAATCACGGTCAAAAAAATAAGGAATACGCAAAACTCTTATACCGCCGGCCATGACGAAGGCTGTTATAAACGGCACTGTCATAGACGGCGGCTTTTTTTTCGGCTATACTGGCTCTATGAATAAATCAGCTGTAGTTGCAATAATCGGCAGGCCATCCGCCGGAAAATCCAGTTTTTTAAATGCCGCCGGAAAAGAAAAAATTTCCATCGTATCGCCCTGGCCTCAGACAACACGCAAAGCCGTGCGCGGCATTGTAAACTGTCCTGAAGGTCAGCTTATCTTTATCGACACGCCCGGCTATCATAAATCCGACAAAAAATTAAACCTCAAACTTAAAAGTATAGCCGAAGAAAATCTTGAAGAAGCCGATATTCTCCTGTATGTTTTGGACTCGACCCGCGAAGCCGGATGCGAAGAAGAACTTATAAGTTCCCTTTTAACGCCCTTTGCTTCAAAACTGGTGATTGCGGTAAATAAAATCGACAGCCCGGAAGCAAAAAGCGGTTTATGCAGACTTTTTGCCGCACGGCAATTCCCTACCGTGGATGCGGGAAGGATTTTCGATATTTCGGCAAAAACAGGCGAAGGCATCAACGCGGTGCTGTCTGCCCTCTACGCGCTTGCCCCTGAAGGAGAAGCCCTCTATCCTGAAGAATACTACACCGATCAGGAAGTCGATTTCCGCATTGCCGAAGTTATCCGCGAACAAGCCGTAAACCGGCTGCACGACGAATTGCCGCATGCCGTTTACGTGGAAATCGCCGATATGGAAAGCCGTAAAGACGGCAGAGAGCTGTGGGTACGCGCCTTTTTGGTGGTGGAACGTGAAAGTCAAAAAGGAATGGTTATCGGCAAAGGGGCTTCGTTAATCAAAAACATCCGCATTGAATCGATTAAAGCGTTGCGCCGTATTTTCGATTATCGTATCGACTTGGACTTGCAGGTTAAAGTCAACAAAAACTGGCGCCAAAAAGACGCCGTGCTGACGAAGATATTGCGGTAGTGCAGCTGCGCATAGAGAGGCGACGGCTTCCGATACGCCATTTATCAATTACTGAAGGAGAAAAGAAAAATTATGAACGGTAAACGAGCCCTTGCTTTTTTCATCGATTTTTTAATAACGGCGATAATACAGAATTTTTTATTTATGTATTTTATTATATATCCGCAAGTAACGGGAACGGCGCAAGAGGCCGGCAGCATTTTTTTGAAAGCGCTGCTTATTACCTATATTTCGATGTGCTATTTGATTTTTCGCGATATGCCCAAAGGCGGCGGTATCGGAAAGCGTATTGCAAAAGTGCAAATCGTTTGTGCGGCTACACAGGATGCGGCACCGATTTTGAAGCGCCTACTGCGCAATGTTTTTTGGATTTTCGGCCCACTTGAATTGTTTATATACGCGGTTACAGGTAAAAAGCTCGGCGATCGCATAGCCGGCACTGACATCGCGCTTAAATAAAGCCGTTCTTATAAATATGTGCAAGCGGCAATCGTCTCGGTTCGTATACGGTATATATAAGGAGTTTATGAATAAGCGTATGAAAATCAAAAAAAAATTATTGCCCATACTTATGTTTATAGGAATACTGTCAGCGGTATATTCAGGAGGAAGGGCGGACGAACCGCCGAAATATTTTTGGGATCATCAGATTCATTTAATAAAAATGTATCGAATCAATGAGAGAACGTATTCTTTAGCTATTGAGGTGTCCGGATTTGCCGAAAAACTTATCTTTATTCAACTTTATGATTTTGATATAACCGATGTATTGGACACCGAAATGGAATATATTGTGCCCGTGTTTCAAGATCTTGTTATCGATTGGAAAATCGAT
>CAUTRX010000012.1:0-9666 GCA_963540775.1 uncultured Treponema sp.
AAACGCCGATAAAAAAACCCAACGCGCGGCTTCCCGCGTCTCCCATAAGCACTTTGCTCGGGTAGGCATTGTGCCATAAATAGCCCATCAAAACACCGGCGAGCGAAAAAGTGATAACCGCCCAATCCGCCCCGCCGCTTAAATGGGGAATAAGCAAATATGCGGCAATATCTTTATGTCCCAGCACAAAATAGAACAAAATGCCCATAGTAATCAGTGCAATCAGTACGAGGGTGCTTGAAAGTCCGTCCACTCCGTCGGTGCAATTTGTCGTATTGATTGAAGTCCACAACAGCAATACCGCAACCGCAATATACACGGCGGGGTACACTTTAAGCGGCGAACTGATAAAAGGAAGCCAAAACCGCACAAAACCGTCCGAACTTACGGCGGGATTTAAATAATACAGCACGAAAGCCGCAATAATCGAAATAATTAAATCCAACGCACCCTTTTTGTATTCTCCCCAGCTTGTGATACTGCGGTCGTCCAAAAAACCGGTGAGCATAGTCAACCACGTCAACACGAGGATAAGCGATTGCTGCAAATCGACGGGGGTAAAGACAAAAGCCGAGACGACGAATATACTGATAAAGACAACCCCGCTTCCGGTAGGTTTTCCCTTTGCGGCTTCGGCGTTGATCGTAAACTCGCGCCCCCTATCGACCGGCAAAAAGCGGTAACAGCGGGGCAGCAAAAAGTACGCAAAGATAAAACCGGCATACAGCGTAAGAGAAATCAACACGGCGTAGGACTGCAAAAGCCGTCCGGGGCCGAAAAAATTCATAAGGTGCGATGCAAGATAGTACAACATACATTATACCGCAGGTGCATTTAAAAGCGGACTCTAGGCTTGGTAATAAGTTTTTTGATTTCCGAATTTTCGCCTATCCACAGTTTCCGGTTGCTTTCTATATCGATCAATTCCGCAGTGACATAGTAAGTGCGCGTCGATTTTTTGTCATTCATATCCACAATGGTTTTGACCGCGCCGATGAGCATAAAATCCGCGCCGGTTTCGTTGGCAAGGCGCTTCGCCGTTTCTTCGCTCGACCATTCCTGCTGCTCTTTGCGTTCCAAACGTAAATCGCCGCGCTCACTTGCGGAGGCGACAAAATCGACCTTTCCGCTGTTTACCAAAGCGGCTTCGAACTTTTTTACCAAAATGGAAGTGTCCAAATGCTCGTCGCTTTGATTTTTAAAGGTGCCGACAATGACAACCGGAAACTTCCCTTTTGAACGCGTATAATTACTTATCGCGGGGGCATTTGTACATTCTTTTATAAGCGTGTCGGCGACAAGCCGCACGTCGGTATCGTTCCAATAGCCGCTTAAATCGGTTACCGTATCGGCGTCGATACGTTCAACATGAGTCGAAGCACAGGCGGCAAACATAAAAATCCCGAAGCATAAACAGGCACATACGGCGCCGCCGGCCGCTTTTTTTATACGTGTACGGTTTATTTTCATATTCCTTTACCTCCGAAAACGGACGCCAAAACCTTTGCGTCGCGTATAAGATTTTTTACTTTGCAGTACTCATTGGGCTGATGGGCGGTTTCGTCCAGCGTGCTCCACACGGCGGCATCGTAGCCTTTTATGCGTAAATATCCGCCGACCGTTCCTCCGCCGATTCCGATGGGGCGGGCTTTTTTTCCCGTAACCTTTTTTACCGCCGCCGCCAATTCGCCAACAACCGGAGCATCGACGGGGGTCGCAGGCGATTCAACCGCTTGTTCTTCACTGTACTTGATTTTTACGCCGTATTTTTCTTCGATTTCGGCGATACAGGCGCGCGCTTCGGTTCTTACTTCGGCCAGGCTGTAGCAAGGCAAAATGCGGCAATCCATATAAAAAACGTCTTCGCCGGGTATCGTGTTGACATTCGGTACGTTCGCTTCTTTTTTTGTAGGCTGAAAAGTCGAATACGGCGGCTCAAAAAGTTTGTCGCGCTTTTTGAACTTTTTTTCCAGCGCATTCAATTTGAGCGCCAAAGCCGAACCCGCTAAAAAAGCGTTGTTTCCCAAATTCGGCATGGAACCGTGAGCCTGTTTGCCGCGGATAACGAGTTTCATCCACAAAAGATTTTTTTCGGCAACTTCGATTGTTTCGCCCTGCGAATCTCCGCCGTCGGGAATAATAATAATGTCCTGTTTGCGGAACAGTTTATGTTTTTTTAAAAGATACTGAATGCCGTATACGGAGCCGACTTCCTCATCGGCGGCAAATAAAAGTTTGACCGTATGCTCGGGCACAATTCCGTTTTTGATAAACGCCAGCGCGGCAAAAACACCGCTGCACAAGCCCTGCTGGTTATCTTCAACACCGCGCCCGAAAATCTTTCCGCCTTTTTCGTACACCTTCCACGGGTCGCTCGACCACAAAGAAAGCTCGCCGACCGGCACGACATCCAAATGGGCGATTATCCACACGCTGCGTCTATCGCTTTTTCCCTGAATCGTTGCAACCAAATTGGGACGGAAGCCGCAATCTACGCGGCTGTCGGGAACATCAAAGCGCTGTAAATCCGTAATGCCCTGCTCCTTTAACCATTCCTCAAGCGCACGGCACTTTTTTTCTTCTCCCTGTCCGCCGCTTTCGGGTGCGAGAGCCGGATGCGCCGTCAACAGCGTTTCCAACTTGATGACCGCGTCCGTTTGTCCGTCCAGCCAATCGCTTATTGTTTTAAAACTCATTATTTATTCACCTCGTTTTTTATACACCGCCCATGTGGAAGAAACGAGGGTGTCGATATCCGAATACTGCGCCTGCCAGCCCAGTTTTTCGCGCGCATACGCCGATGTCGCGTACAAACACGCGGGATCCCCCGCCCGCCGGCCGGTATGTACTGCGGGAATCGGTTTGCCCGTAATACGGCGCGCAGCTTCAAGCATTTCCAAAACGGATACGCCCTTTTCGCTTCCCAAATTGACGGTTAAACTTTCATTATGTTTTACGATATATTCAAGGGCTTTTACGTGAGCGATCGCCAAATCTTTTACGTGCACGTAATCGCGGATGCAAGTTCCGTCGCGTGTATCGTAGTCGGTACCGAAAACCTGTAATTCTTTGCGCATACCGCAAGCGGTTTCCATAATTACAGGCAGCAGATTCGCGGGATTTTGTTCAAGACCGGTAATTACGCCGTCGGGATCGTAGCCTGCCGCATTAAAGTAGCGCAAAGCGGCAAACTTTAAGCCGCGCAATGTATCGTACCAGTTCATATAGTGCTCAATATCGAGCTTGGTAAATCCGTAGTAATTTTCGGGATTTGTCGGATGTTTTTCATCGATGGGTAAATATTCGGGAGAACCGAACACCGCCGCCGTCGAAGAAAAGACCATGCGTTTGCAGTTATGCGCGATTGCCGCATTCAAAATATTGATTGTTCCGGTAATATTGTTTACCGAGTATTTTTCGGGCACAATCATCGATTCACCGGCTGCCTTAAAAGCCGCCAAATGAATAAAAGCGTCAAAACCCTTTGCGAAAGCTGCGTCGAGAGCTTGGGGGTGTAAAATATCGCCCGCAATAAAAGCGTTTTTATCGAACAGATTTTGAATCAACCCCGACGAAAGATTGTCAAACACCGTTATCGTATGACCTGCGGCCATAAGTTCTTTTACAACATGGCTGCCGATATAACCGGCACCGCCTATAACCAATACGTTCATAACACCTCCGCTTCCCGGCCCGTTACCGTTTTGTTTTACGGCATAAACCGGCAGGACACAGTATACCCGAAAGAACAAAAAACTGCAATGTTCACATTTGAGATATTGATTCCTATACGGCGGCATAACGCAGTCCGCCCACGATAACGAAGAGGCGCTCTTCACCGTAATGAGGACTGTTCTTCAATCCTCCGACTAAAGCCCGTTCGGGCGATTTTTTTGCTGACAAAGAGGGCGAACTGTTTTATAATAAAAGCATGGCAAAAAGAAAAACAGCCTCTACTTTTTTTAAATGCAGCTCGTGCGGCTATACGCAGCCGCGCTGGATGGGACGGTGTCCCGACTGCGGCGAATGGAATACCCTTACCGAATGCGTTGCGGACGATACATCCGTACCGCCGCCCTTCGGCACAGGCGGTACACAAAGCATACGGGAAAGAGCAAAGCCCCTGCCGCTTGCTTCGGTAAATCCTGCCGAAGGAAAACGTATTGTAACCGGCATAAGCGAATTGGACAGGGTGCTCGGAGGCGGTGCGGTTAAGCGCTCGGCGGTGCTTATCGGCGGAGAACCGGGAATCGGAAAGTCTACGCTGCTCATCCAAGCGGCGGCGGCGATATACGAACAGGCGGAAAAAACGGCGGGTACAAAAGTACGCGTTTTATACGTATCGGGAGAAGAAGCCGCCGCGCAAATACGCTCGCGCGCCGACCGCCTCGAATTGAATAAGGCCGGTATAGAAATTTTGTGCACAAACCGTTTGGACGACATAGAAAGCGCGCTGAACGCTTTAAATCCGTTGTGCGTGATAGTCGATTCCATACAAACCGTTTTTTCGGCGGAAGCCGGAGCGATTCCGGGTACGGTCAATCAATTAAAATACTGCGCTGCCGAATTAACCGCGTGGGTAAAAGAACGCGATGCGCTTTTGTTTATGAGCGCCCACGTTACCAAAGACGGCACGATTGCCGGCCCGAAAGCGCTTGAACACTTGGTGGACACGGTTATCTCATTCGAACAAAATGACGATCACATCCGCTTTTTGCGCTCGCTTAAAAACCGCTTCGGTTCGGTGGACGAACTGGGGATTTTTTCGATGACCGAAAAAGGATTGTACGCAATGGAAGATCCGTCCGCTTTGTTTATTGTACGAAGAAGCGGTTCCATTCCGGCGGGAACGGCGGTCGTTCCCGTATTTGAAGGCAGCCGCGTTTTTATGGTCGAACTGCAAGCACTGACCGTTCCGGCAAAGTCGGCAATGACGCGCGTCTATTCGGATAAAATCGACAATGCGCGTGTAAGCCGCGTGGCGGCCGTTTTGGAAAAACGGGCGGGCTTGCGCTTCAGCGATCAGGATATTTACATAAACGTTGCAGGCGGTGTCCGTCTGACCGAAAGCGCCATCGACGCGGCTTTGGCCGCCGCACTGTATTCCGCACGTACGGATATTCCGCCGCCGGAAAAAACGGCAATTACGGGCGAGTTGAGCTTAGCTGGAGAAATCCGCCCCGTAAACCGCTTAAAACAGCGCGCAAAAGCCGCCCACACACTCGGTTTTACGCGTATTTTAGGCCCCGAAAAAGAAGAGGATATTACGCCTATTGCGGACATTCAGTCTTTGATAAAAACGCTGTTCCGTTAAAATTGCGCTAAAAAACAGGCCTCACTAACGCACAACACTACCCAATCGGCATACCCGATTTTCGGAAATAACCCCCTTACGCCGTCGTACCGGTTTCGGCCGCTTTTTCGAGGTTTTCGTCGGAGGCGATTTGCCCGTCAAAAATGCGAATGCAGCGGTCGGCACTGTAGCCGATCCCCTGATCGTGGGTAACGATAATAATCGTCGTACCGCGCGCATTGATGGCGCGGAACAGTTCCATAACCGATTTTCCCGTTGTCGAATCCAAAGCGCCGGTCGGTTCGTCGGCCAAAATAATACGCGGCTCGCCTGCCAACGCGCGGGCAATGGCGGTGCGCTGTTTTTGTCCGCCGGACAATTCCGACGGGCGGTGTTTTATGCGGTCAAGCAAACCGACTTGTTCCAGTGCCGCTTTAGCCCGCTTTTTGCGCTCGGCGACGGACAGCCCCTTATAGCGAAGAGGCAGCATAACGTTTTCGAGTACGTTCATTGTCGAAAGCAAGTGGTACTGTTGAAACACAAAGCCAACCGTTTCGTTTCGCAAATGCGCCAATTCTTTATCGCCCATATCGGCGGTTTTTTTGCCGTTGATAATGACATCGCCCTTTGTCGGCCGGTCCAAGCAGCCGATCATGTTCATGCACGTCGATTTTCCCGAACCTGAAGGCCCCATTATCGAGAGGAATTCGCCCTGCTGCACATCAAAACCGACGCCGCGCAGTGCACATACTTCCGTTTCACCCATGCGGTAAATCCGCCATACATCTGAAAGGCTGATGATACTCATTGCGTTTCTCCATCGTTTTCCGTTTATCGCACCGAATTGTCCGTACCGCGGTTATAACGCTTATGTTTCCGGCAGCTGTTCAGTCTGTACAAAAAGGCGTTTCACTTCAACATTGTAAATCAGGCAGTCCAATTCAACACTGAACGCTTTGTACAGCACCTGCTCAAAGTTCGTTTTCGCTTCGAGTAAATCGCGGGCGGAAACAACTCCGTCATTAAAGCCTTTTTGCATGTCCGCATGCAAAGCGCGGTATAAATCAAGTTCTTCCGAAGTTTTTTCGCGCTGCCAAGTCAAATCGGCCGCCTTAACGGTGAGGGTTTGCTCACGCTTTTTTTTGTTTTCTTCGGCCGAATGCAGTGCCAGCATGTCCAGTTCAACGCCGAACTTTTTTGCATCTTTGCGTAAACCCGCATTTTTAAACGTCCGCATATCCCAGCCGAGCGAAAAAGAAAGGCGCGGACTTGAAAGCTTTTTCGTATCGACGGAAACTCCGGCTGTTGCCGAAATGCCCCGCCATGCAGCGGAAAGCTCCGCCCCGACCGTATTTTCGGTATCGCCGCCTGCAGAGCGTCCGCCCTTTTGAGGCGGATCGGTACGCTTATACGCGTAAGAGGCGCCCGCCCCTACGGAAAAAGGAATATCGGCTTTACGCAGTTTTTCATTGTATGCGTAATTCCACGCTGCTTGTTCAACCGGTGCAAAAAGTGCAGGATCGAAATCGCCGACGGAAAGAAGCGGGCGCCGGCGCATATCCTCCGGGAGAACGGGAATATCCGCGCCGGCAAAAAAATCCGCATCTTTGCCGCAATTGAGGGCAAAATCGGTAAAAGCGGCCGAAAACGAGCGTTTTTTTTCTTCCAGTGCCCGCTCGTTGCTTTTTACCGTCAATTCGGCAAGGCGGTATTTGGAAGACGAAGCGCCGTATCCTTGGGTTTTTACCGTATCGAAACTTTTTTGAGAAGCAATCAGCGTTTCCTGCGCCTTTGCCGAGTCGGAAGCTCCCTGATAGAGCGCCTGCAATTCCGTCCAAAAGTTTTTTTCGATTTCGAGGGCGCGGTCTTCGCACGCACGACGCGCAAGAACCGTTTGCCGTGCGGCATTTTCAATCGCCGCGGCGCGTTTTGCAGCCGCAGAAGATATAATATCCGACTTCACGTTTACCGAAGCGCCGGACATCGTCGAAGAACCGCTGCCACCGGAAGACGCACTGTTTACGGTGTTCGCTTGAAACGGAAACGACGCATTTACAACAGTGTTTTGCAGCGAAGGAATAGCCAATTTTACTTCCGGCGTAACGGAAAAAAAAGAAGCGTCTTTTTCGGCAGCGAAGTTTATCGTACCGGTTGAAAGAGTGACATTCACCCCGTTATCGGTACGCACTCGCTTTTCTTCAAGAACGCTTTGCATGAATTTGACGTGCAGTTCTTTAAAAACGATATCTTTTTCGGCATATCCGTGCAAAAGCTCTTCCAAAGAAAGGGCTGTAAGCGGCGAAAAAACGGCACACAAAAAAAACGAAACAAGCACCGCCGTATATAAACGGTTTTTAATTATGTGTCTTTTGACGTACGGTTTATCGATTTTCCGCCCCCTTTTTCAGTGCAATAAAGAACCGATCAATGCCGGCACCGCAATAAAATTACCGACGGCACCGCCCAAACTCGATAAAAAGAACACCAGCAGTACGCGGCCTATACGGTTTTTATAAAACCCTTTTAGAGATGCCGCATCATCCGCAAGATTTTCCATATCTTCAACCTTCGGCTTGCATATCCACGCCTGCACAATTCCGGTGAACAATCCCACCGCAAGAAAGGGGTTGAGCGTTCCCAAAGGCGCACCGATAAAACCGGTAATAATTGCAAGCGGATGCCCCAGCGCAAGCAAAGTACCGAGCGCCGCAAGAGAACCGTTCCATAAAAACCAGCGGGTGAGCATGGCAACCGACATATGTGCGCCGTGCATAAAAAATCCCGCTCCGATAAGTCCCGCCAGCAGCAAAGGAAAAATCCAGCCGAGAATCTTTGAAGCGGCCGACGGCGGAGGCACGTCTTCCACATCGCTTGTGTCGCAGCTTTGTTCACCGGACGCTATCTTGCCCAAATACGCTTCAACACCGGGAAGATGCCCCGCTCCCAACACCGCAAGCACGCGGTTTCCCGAACAGCGCCATATGTGCGAAGCAAGGTAGCGGTCGCGCTCGTCTATCAAAACTTCTTTTACCGCCGGTAAATAGCCGGACAGCTCATCCATCATGGAATCCATTTCGTTGGAGTTTTTAAGATTTTCTATTTGCTCGGCAGAAATTTCTTCTTTTTCAAAGGCAGCAGACACCAGCGCCGATAACAACTTGATTTTTCCCCAAAAAGAATTTTTTGCCCACGCGCGGCGCAGCGTTGTTTGAATGGGGCGGTCAACCATCGCAACCGAAATGTGTTCGGCTTCCGCCGCATCGAGCGCACTGCGCATTTCGTCGCCGGGTTTTACCCCCACATCGGCACCCATTCTGCGCTGAAACGAAGCGAGCACCAAATTGGCAAGCAGCACAAAGCCGCGTTTTTCTTTTAATACTTTAATAATATCGAGTTTTTTCCACGATTCCGGATCCCGCATGGATTGAAAACGCTGCTCGTCCAATTCCACGGCAACACAATCGGGCTTCAGCTCGCGGATACTGCGGTCGGCTTCTTCCATGCTTTCTTTGGAAATGTGAGCCGTTCCGAGCAGTATAATTTCGCGGTTTTGCAGCAAAAGAGTCTTTACGGTTTGCATATATATTCCTAAACTGTGATATCGAACGCAAAAGCGGACGTCTTCAGTTTTCTTCGGATTTTCCTTTTAGCTCCGTTCTATCCGCAGCTTGTGCCGTTTTTTTATCTTTGGCGGACATTTTTTCAACCGCCCACTTAGTAAGTCGGTATTCAAAAAACAAGGGAGCGTCCATATCGGCAACTTCAAGATAAATTCTGTTTGCAAGCTGCGGTTTTCCGGACAGTTCGTAAAACAATGCCATGTAATAAAGCATTTTTCCCTTAGCGGTACGGCTTTTTTCGTTAATCACTTTGTTTAAAACCACACTGTCGCCCAGACCGTCATAATATAACCTGAGCATTAAGAAGTCAAGACTTTGTCTGTCCATATTTTTCATAGCTTTGGCAAGAACTTCTTTATTTTCCGCCTGTTTATTCATCTTATGATAACAAGCCGATATCATAAGTTTATACGAAACGCTGGACGGATTCATTTCGGATGCTTTTAAAAATCCGTCCAAGGCTTCCTGCCAGTTTCCGGCGCGCCATGCAAGCATAGCCGAAGATTCATAAGCGTAATAATATTTGGGATTACAGCGGATAACATTGCGGTAGTCTTCCAACGCTTCTTTGTATTTTCCGCGGTCATCGAGTAAACCGCCGCGGTAAGAGTAAGCTAAAAAATAATCGGGATTGATGGTTATGGCGCGTGTCCATGCTTCTTCGGCCTTTTGTAAATCGCCCACACCTAAATGGTAGGAACCCGCATCAAGCCAATGATAATAAGAACCGGCGTCGTTTGCAAGCGCTTTTTG
>CAUTRX010000013.1:0-9556 GCA_963540775.1 uncultured Treponema sp.
TAAGCACCATGCGGCCACCTCGTGTTTTCATACGGGCTCTAAAACCGAATTTTCTGTTTCTTTTAACTTTACTGGGTTGATATGTCCGTTTCATAGAACACGTCTCCTTAATATATCAAGAACCCTAAAAAACAAAGGCTCCCGGAATTCGTAGCGGTTTGTTAGAATAACATGTTTTCAAATGCTTGGTCAATAGGTTTTGTTGACATAGGTTTTGTTGAAGACGATGTACTCCATATCTTTTTTTACAAACCCCGTTCTTTAAGCCAGCGTTCTTTTTCTTCAATCGTAATATTTCGCAATTCATTGCCGGATTTTTTTTCAGCCGATTTTAAAGTGAACGAAAAACCGTTGACCGTAAGTTCCGGGAATTCTTTTTTAAGTGATCGTAATATACTTTTTTTATGCAAATAAAAAAGTTGTATCCATCCCGAGTGATCGGTTTCCAAAAAAAGAATATCGTTTTTTAAATCGACAATACGACTATGTGCTGCAAGTTTTTCTCCTATGTCCATATCCGATCCATAACCGCGAATGGAAGAAAGTACCTTTTTCCATTTGTTTTCCAAAGGCATATCGGCAATTTTTGAATCGTGTAAAAGAATATCGTTAAAAAAATTATTAAGTAAATCCGATGCACTTTGCACGTAAAAATCATTGTGATTCATAAATCTGTCCTTCACGCACTTCATAAACTCTTGTTCCGCTTTTCATATAACGGCGGTAAGGTTCTTCAGGCAAAAAAGTACAAAAAAGCTGATCATAGGCAGGCAGTAAAGTCGTTATTTTTTCACGTTTTACAGGATCCAATTCCAAAAGTACATCATCCATAAGCAATACCGGCTTTTTTGCACATATTTCGGTATACAAAACCGCTTGACATACTCTGAGCAAAATAGCGGCAAGCCGGCGCTGCCCTGTAGAAGCTGTCAAAATAAAAGGTGCTCCGCAACACATAAAGCGGATACGATCACGGTGAGGGCCGCTCAATGTGGTTTTCATCAATAAATCACTTGCGCGCTTTTCACACAGCAACATAAGTATTTCATCTTTTTTTTTATTTTTCCATACCGAGTCATAGGCAAGACAAACATTTTGTATACCGGTTACTTCTTCATACAACGGCGTAAAAACGCGGTTAAAATTATGCAGCGCATCGCGCCGTTTTTTTACCATTTCAACACCGTTTTGCACAAGTTCAATGTCATACACATCAAGTATATCCGCACATTCGGCGGTACCTTTACCGCTTTCTCCGCGCAAAACGGCATTCCGGATTTTTAAAATTTTTTTGTTTTTTCTTAAAAGTACAATATACAGATTATCATACATCGATAAAGATTGGTCTATAAAAAAACGCCGGCGTTCCGGTTCTCCGACGGCAAAATCCAAATCATCATGACAAAAAAGCACACAAGGAATTGTCTGTATTAAATCTTTACGGTCGGTTAAAACTTTACCGTTTTTTAATATTTTTTTTTTGCCGATATTTTTACCGTATTGAACGGCTGCAGTATCGGCTTTGCCGCTTTCATCGCGGTAAAATCCGCGTACCGTATAGGATTCTTCACCCGAACGGATAATTTCAGCATCACTTTTAGTGCGGAAAGAAGAACCGTATGAAACCGTATACAACGCTTCCAGTATATTTGTTTTACCTTGTCCGTTTTCTCCGACAAAAAAAACCTCCGAAGCTAACAGATCCATTTCTCCGTCTTTTAAATTGCGGAAACAAAAAGGAGAAAGTGACAAAAAAGGCACAAATTTTACTCCATTTGCATTGGCATAATGATGTGAAAAAAGTCCTGAGCCGGATCGGGCTTCATTGTTATAGCCTTCATGTATTCGGTAAATTCAAATTGAATATATTCGGTATCTATTACTTTCATCGGCTCTTCCACATACAGATAATTTAAAGCAATCGTTATCTGCTCTCCTGTATAACGACAGGGAAGTTCTTCTTTTGCGGTACCGATTTCCGATTCTTGAGCCGTTATCGTCAGCATTCCTTCCGACAAATCGAAGTAAACGCGGCGCGATTTTTGCTCGACCAAAAGCCCTACACGCTTAAGCGCATCGAGTAAATCTTTGCGGTGTACTTGAAAATATTTTTCCTGCAGTTCGGGAATGACACGCTGGTAATTCGGAAATTGACCGTCTATCAAAACCGATGAAAAACTGTAATTACCGAATTTAAAATAAATCATTTTATTAATAATCGCCATCGAAAGATTTCCTTCAAGCGGCAGTCTTTTAAGTATAATATTCAATACCTTAGGCGGTACAATTGCACTTTCAAAATCGGCAACCCCCGCACATAAAGGTTTTGAAACATAGGCAAGACGTCGCCCGTCGGTGGCCACCATGATGAGATTTTCTTCTTTTTTTTCAAAATAAACACCGTTCATAAAAAAACGGGTTTCATCGTCGGAAACGGCAAAGATCGTCTGCGTTATCATATTTTTAAAGTCGGATGCGGGTACTTCAAACCACGGAATATCTTGCTCCGAAGTAATTTCGGGAAATTTATCACTTGCCATACTCTTAAGCTGGAAACGTACCTTTTTTGCAATAGGCTTTATAACAACATTTATATCCGTTTGAAAAAATTCCACATCACCTGACGGAAGTGTATTCAATATACTGATGAATTTGTCACAAAAAACAGTTGTTGTTCCTTCTTCTTCAATGTCGACTGGAATTTTTGTTTCAAAATTGACTTTTATATCCGTCGCCTTTATTGTAAGCGAATTATATTCAGCTATAAACAACACATTTGAAAGTATAGAAAGAGCGTTTTTTGTGGAAATTATTTCTTGTGCAATTCCTATTTCCTTAAGTACCGCGTCTCTGTCGAATGTAAATTTCATAATTCCTCCGTTTCATTATTATATATATAATAATAGTAGTAGTAATAATAAGGCTTGTGTAAAAGTGGATATTCAGTATATACACATATATAACAAAGAATTATCGATTTAATAAAAGACTTTTTCTTTTATTAAATTATCCACATATTAACCGTTTTAAAGTTTTTACGCTTATTATCAACAACATAATAGCATATTTTACACAACTTGTGTATCTCATTTTTTATAATTCTTTATGTTTTTTATCAGATATTGAATTTTAGCATCCAATTTCGTATCGGTGATGGCCGCTTCTTTTATTTTTTGACAGGAATACATAACGGTTGTATGGTCTCTTCCGCCGAACTCCATTCCCAATTCTGTAGTGGAAAATTCGGTTATTTCTTGAGCTATGTGCATTGCTATTTGGCGCGGCAGAGTGACGTTTTTTGTACGTTTTTTTCCGCGTATATCCGCAAGAGAAATATTAAAATCCTCGGCCACTACACGTTGTATAATGTCTATGCTTATATTTTCCGGCTGAGCGGAAGAAAATTTATCGCGCAATTGTTGTTGAGCGATTTCCAAAGTTATTTTGTTTTGTACCAGTTCGGCATAAGCGATAATTTTGGTCAAACAGGATTCTAAATCGCGCACATTTGTTTCCACATTTTGCGCAATTAAATCCAAAACTTCCGAAGGTATAAGAGTTATGACTTTTTCCGGCATCGATGTACGCAGACATTCAAGTTTTTTTTCCAATATAGCGCGGCGGGTTTCATATTTAGGAGGCTGTAAGTCGACATTCAAGCCACGCTCAAAACGCGATTTAAGCCTATCTGTAAGATTTTTAAGTTCTGATATGGGACGGTCGCACGTAAAAACAATTTGTTTTTGCGACTGATACAAAGCATCAAAGGTATAAAAAAGCTCTTCTTGCGTTCCCTCTTTATTTTGTAAAAAGTGAATGTCGTCTATGAGAAGTGCATCCGCTTTTCTGTATTTTGATTTGAACTTTTGTGCAGTTTTTTCGTTTAGAGATTGGATAAATTCGTTTGTAAAGTTTTCGGCGGTGATATATACGATTTTTGAAGCGCCGGCATTGTGCATAGCGTTTCCGATCGATTGGATTAAATGTGTTTTACCCAAACCGACACCGCCGTAAATCAGCACGGGATTGTACGGACCGCCGGGATTTTTTGAAACCGCAATAGCGGCATTATATGCAAAGGAATTATTTTCGCCCATGACAAAGGTATCGAATGTGTAGTTCGTGCGCAAATCGGGATGGCTTTTTATTTTTTTTACGTCGGAATTTTCAACGTATGTTTTGGAAGATTCCCGTTGCGCTAAGTTGTACAGCGGCTCTTTGTCATGTTTATGCGTATCATTTTTGTTATGTGAGACAGGATTTTTTATTACAAATTCTATTTTTAAAGGTTTTCCCGACAATTCATGCAGCTTATTTTGAACCGTATCGGCAAAACCGCGCGATACAAAATTATCCTTTAAAAAATTTGAGGGCGCACATACAATTATAGCGCCTTCTTTTGATTCGACATATTCGATTGGCGAAAACCACATATCGAATTCTTGCCGCCGCTCGCTTGAATTTAATTCATCACGTATTTGTGTAATAGCTTCTTTCCAAAAGGTTGAATAATCCCATGCATCCATAAGTATTACATTATACTCTGCCTTTACTTTTTTCCGCAATACGGATATAATGAAAAATCAGTTTTTTAACCCGTTTTTTTGAGGATTTTTCATGAGTGCAAGCTATTCGGCACATAATATTCAGGTTTTAAAAGGTCTTGAAGCGGTTCGTAAGCGTCCCGGCATGTACATAGGTTCTACCGGACCAGATGGACTTCATCATTTGGTGTATGAGGTTGTGGACAACTCCATAGATGAAGCGATGGCCGGTCAATGTGACCGTATTACGGTGGTGCTTGAGCCGGACGATATTGTGCGCGTTGAAGATAACGGCCGCGGTATTCCGGTCGATATTCATCCGACTGAAGGCATAAGCGCTTTGGAATTGGTATTAACGCGCCTTCATGCAGGCGGTAAATTCGACAAAGGCTCGTACAAAGTTTCGGGCGGATTACACGGTGTCGGTGTGTCCTGTGTAAACGCCCTTTCGGTATGGCTTGAAGCCTATGTTGAAAAAGACGGCAAAAAATACTATCAAAAATTTGCGGCGGGAAAATCGCTGGGACAGGTAAAAGAAATCGGCACAAGCGATAGCCAGGGAACGACTATCCGCTGGAAAGCCGACCCGCAAGTTTTTACCGAAACAACCACCCACAGTTTTGAAGTTTTGGCAACCCGCTTGCGCGAACTCGCTTTTTTGAATTCCAACATAACGATTGTATTTCGCGACGAACGGCTTACAACTCCCAAAGAAGTTGTGTACCAATTTGACGGCGGTATAAAGCATTTTGTGTCTTATTTGAATGAAGGAAAGGGCGTTATTCCTTCCTCACCCGTTTTTATCGAAGGAAACCGTGACGATATTCTTGTGGAAGCAGCCGTTCAATACAACGACGGTTACAACGAAAATATTTTAAGTTTTGTAAACGATATAAATACCAAAGAAGGTGGAAGCCACTTGGAAGGACTGAAGTCCGCGCTTACAAAGGTGATGAACGAGTTTTTAAAAAACAATGCAAAACTGTTGAAAAAGCTCGACAAAGAAGAAAAGCTTATGGGCGAAGACGTGCGTGCAGGTCTTACTGCCGTATTATCGGTAAAAGTGCCAGAACCGCAGTTTGAAGGCCAAACAAAAACCAAGCTCGGCAATACGGAAGTGCGCGGAATCGTCGATTCTTTGGTTAACGAACAGCTTACCCTCTTTTTTGAGCAAAACCCCAAGGTGTCCGAAGCGACCGCTCGTATTGCCGCCCGTAAAGCAAAAGAAGCCACCAGGCGCAAAAGTTCTTTGGACAGCTTCGGTCTGCCGGGAAAACTCGCCGATTGCTCTTTAAAAGATCCTTCAAAATGTGAAGTATACATAGTGGAAGGAGACTCGGCCGGCGGTTCTGCAAAAAAAGGTCGCGACAGCAAAACACAGGCTATTTTGCCCCTGTGGGGAAAAATGCTGAACGTTGAGCGTACGAGATTGGATAAGGTTATAAGCAACGAAAAGTTACAGCCGGTTATTGCGTCTTTGGGGACGGGAATCGGTAAAGATTTTAACATCGATAAAATACGTTATCATAAAATAATTATTATGGCCGACGCCGATGTTGACGGTTCGCACATACGCACCTTGTTATTGACCTTCTTTTTCCGCTATATGCCGGAATTGATAGAAAAGGGTTTTGTCTATCTTGCCATGCCGCCCCTGTATAAAATCATGTTTAACAAAAAAGAGTGGTATGTCTACGATGATGCCGAACGCGATAAGGTTTTTGCGGAAATCGGGCGCGATACGGAAAAAATCAGCGTGCAGCGCTACAAGGGTTTGGGTGAAATGGACGGAACCCAGCTGTGGGAAACCACAATGGATCCTGCCAGGCGTAAAATGATGCGGGTAACCCTTCCCGATGCGGTTGAAGCCGACCGTATATTCAGCACCCTTATGGGCGAAGAAGTTGAACCGCGCAGAAAATTTATAGAAGAAAATGCCGTGTACGCGAATTTGGACGTATAATGGAGTTGTCTAAAAAGGAAGCGACTTTTTAGATATTCCCGTGCCGCATTGAATAAGGAAATACGAAAATAATGGAAGAACAGAAAACTCCGGAAGGCGGTATTTTAATACCGGTTCCCATAGAAACCGAAATGAAAAGGGCCTACATAGACTATTCTATGTCCGTTATCGTAAGCCGCGCCCTGCCCGATGTACGCGACGGACTAAAGCCCGTTCACCGACGTATTTTGTATTCTATGGAAGAACGGAGTTTGCGCTATTCCGGCCCGACCCGCAAATGCGCAAAGATTGTCGGTGATGTACTGGGAAGTTATCATCCGCACGGAGACGCTTCCGTGTACGATGCGCTTGTCCGTTTGGGACAGGATTTTTCGCTTCGTTATCCGGTCATTCATCCGCAGGGAAACTTCGGTACTATCGGCGGCGATCCTGCGGCGGCATACCGCTATACCGAAGCAAAGATGGCGAAAATCGCCGAAACGATGGTTGAAGACATCAAAAAAGAAACCGTCGATTTTATTCCGAACTTTGACGAATCTACGGTTGAGCCGACTGTTTTACCTGCAAAGTTTCCCTTTTTGCTTGCAAACGGTTCAAGCGGTATTGCAGTCGGTATGGCGACGAATATGCCGCCTCACAATTTGCGCGAAATTGCGGCCGCCGTTGCAGCCTATATAGACAATCCCGAAATTACGATAGACGAACTTGCCAAATTTATGGCGGGGCCCGACTTCCCGACCGGCGGCGTCATTTACGGCCGCAAAGGTATTAAACAGGCTTTTAAAACCGGAAAGGGTAGAGTAATTGTCCGCGGTCGCTTTACCATCGAAGTCGATAAAAAAGGGCGCGAAAGCATTGTCTTTACCGAAGTTCCCTATCAGGTAAACACAACGGTATTGTGCGGCCGCATAGGAGAGCTTGCGCGCGAAAAAATCATCGACGGTATCGCCGCGATTAACGACGAAAGCTCGGACAGGGCGGGACTGCGCATTGTTATCGAGCTTAAACGCGGGGCGATTGCAAAGGTTGTATTAAATCAGCTTTTTTCAAAAACCGCGCTGCAATCTTCGTTCAGTGTGAACAACCTCGCTCTTGTAAAAGGCCGCCCGGAAGTTTTAACTTTAAAGTCTTTAATTCATTATTTTGTCGAACACCGCAACGAAGTCATAACGCGACGTATCCGCTTTGATTTACGCAAAGCAGAAGAACGCGCCCACATCCTGCGCGCCCTCATCGTTGCCATTGACAACATCGACGAAGTGATAAAAATCATCCGCTCATCGCGTGACACGCAAACGGCAAAAAATGGCCTTATGGAGCGCTTTTCGTTCGACGACGTTCAGGCACAGGCGATTGTCGATATGCAACTTAAGCGCCTCACAAGTCTCGAAATCGAAACGCTCAAAAAAGAATTGAAAGAACTTGAAATCTTTATAGAAAAATGTAAAGATCTTCTCGCACATCCTTAAAAAATCCTTCAGCTGGTAAAAAACGAAACGCTTGAACTTGCCGAAAAATTCGGTGATGACAGAAAAACGACGATAGTCGCCGACGAGGGTGAAGAAATCAATATCGAAGACCTTATCAAAGAAGAAGATATGGTAATATTGATTTCGCGCTTGGGTTATATAAAGAGCGTTCCCGTTACCGCTTATAAAAATCAGGGTAAGGGCGGCAAAGGCTCGAACAGCGCAAAACTTGTTGAAGACGATTACATAAAACAGCTTTTTGTCGCATCAACTCATGATTACATTGTCTTTATTTCCACCGAGGGAAAAGCCTATTGGATTAAGGTACACGAAATTCCCGAAGCCGGCCGCGCATCCCGCGGTTCTCATATAAAAAGCCTTTTATCGATCGGAGCGAACGAAGAAATCGCCACGGTTGTGTCGCTGCGCGAATTCAGCGAAGAACACCACTTGTTTATGGCGACCGCAAACGGCGTGATTAAAAAAGTCAAAACCGCCGATTTTAAAAACGCAAAAACCCGCGGCATTATTGCAATCAACCTCGACGCAGGAGATAAAATCGTTTCGGCGATTCTTACCGGCGGAAGCGACGATTTGGCGCTTGCCTCCCGCCGCGGAAAAGTGCTGCGTATAACCGAAACATCGGTGCGCCCGATGGGACGTTCTTCTCGCGGCGTTTCCGGTTTAAAACTTGCAGTCGGGGACGAATTAACCGCCGCCGTCCGCGTCGATACAAACGCACATATGCTTTTAGTTACCGAATCCGGCTACGGAAAGCGTGTCGACTTCGATCAGTTTTCGGTGCATTCACGTGGTACCCAAGGGCAAATCGGCTACAACGTAACGGATAAAACCGGCGAAGTGGTCGGCGTTATTGCAGCGGCCGACAGCGATGAAGTGATGTGCATAACCAGTCAAGGAAAAACCCTCAAGCTTGAAGCTTCGGCAATAAGCAGGCAGGGGCGCACAAGTCAAGGCGTATGTATTCTTAAAATAGACGCCCCCGACTTTGTTATCGGTGTAGACCGCGTCGAAAAAGAAGAAGAATAGGCTAAGCAGGTGTTATAGCGGACATTGTTTTAAAGCCCGTGGACGGCGCTCTATATAAAACAATTAAGCCTTATATGATTGAAAACCTCGCCGCTTTTTCAAAACAATCCCGCTCGGCTTGCGAAAAAGAAATCGACGCTCTTTTTCCCGACGGCGAAAATACAAAAAAACACTATCTGTACGCAATTGAAATAAAAAGCACTTGTGCCGCCGACAGTGCCGATATTGGCGCCGGCATTCACGCAAGCAGTGACGCCGGAATCACGGTCGGTTATCTGTGGGTTTTTGTCGGCAAAAAAGAGGGAAAAGAAATAGCCTTTCTTATGGATATTTTTGTCTATCCCGAATACCGGCGCAGAGGTACCGCGCGCAAAGCTCTGGAACTGGCTGAAAAACTTCTGGCTGAACGCGGCTATGATACAGTCAGACTGCATGTAGAGGATTCCAACACCGCCGCAAAAAATCTGTATGTCGGTTTGGGCTATGTTTTTGTGCAGCGTGCAGAAAGCGGCGAAATACTGGAAAAAAGA